>NZ_JFJW01000012.1:14441-38787 GCF_000611125.1 Cupriavidus sp. SK-4 | reverse complement strand
CGCAACCCTTGCTGCGTCTGCTTTGCAGCGCCGCATTGTGTTGCGAGGGGGCGAATATTAAGTGACCGCAGCGGGGTTGGCAAGGGGTTTTTGAAAACTTCTTCGCGCCGCCATCAGCGCCCCCTTAAAATCGGCAGATGCCTGACATGCCTACCTACCTGCCGTCGCGCCTGCCAGCGGACGGGGCGCGCCTGCTCGACGCCCAAGCTCTCGCCGCGGCGCTGTCGCGCCCTATTGTCTTTGTCGACCTGGAGACCACCGGCGCGGACGCCCAGCGCGACCGTATTACCGAGATCGGCGTGGTCGAAGTCGGCCCGGACGGCATCAGTGAATGGGACACCCTGCTCGACCCGGGCATGTCGATCCCGCCGTTTATCCAGCGCATGACTGGCATTACCGAAGAGATGGTGCGCGGCCAGCCGACTTTCGAGTCACTGGCGGAATCACTTGCCGAGCGCCTGCAAGGACGCTTGTTCGTGGCGCACAACGCGCGCTTCGACTATGGCTTCCTGAAGAACGCCTTCCGTCGTGCCGGCGTGACCTTCCGGGCCGACGTGCTGTGCACGGTAAGGCTGTCGCGCTCGCTGTTCCCATCCGTGGAACGCCACGGCCTGGACGCGCTGATCGCACGCTTCGGCCTGACGCCCAAGGGCCGCCACCGCGCGCTGGCCGATGCCGAGCTGCTGTGGCAGTTCTGGCAGAAGATCCATGCCACGTATTCCGTCGACCTGGTGGAATCGGCCGTGCGCACGCTGGTGCGGCGGGCCAGCCTGCCGGCCGGCCTGGACGAAACCGCGCTGGAAGACGTGCCGGCGGCGCCCGGTGTCTATATCTTCTATGGCGACCAGGACGTGCCACTCTATGTCGGCAAGAGCGTGCACCTGCGGCAACGGATCGGCGCCCATTTCTCCGGCGACTACCGGTACGGCAAGGACATGCGGCTGTCCCGGCTGGTACGCCGCGTGGAATGGCGCGAGACCGGCGGCGAGACCGGCGCGCTGCTGCTGGAAGCCCGGCTGGTCAAGGCGATGCAGCCAGTGCACAACCAGCTGTTGCGCCGCAATACCCGGCTCTATGCCTGGGAACTGCCGCAGCAGTTGCCGGTGCCACGCCTGCGCTCGGATCGCGATACGGATTTCTGCCGGCATCGCGACCTGTTCGGCGTGTTCGGCAGCCGCGGCGCGGCCGAGGCTCGCTTGCGCGCACTGGCGCAGGAACACGGCCTGTGCCTGGCCACGCTGTCGCTGGAGAAGACCACCCGCCGTGGCAGCCCCTGCTTTGAGCGCCAGGTCCATCGCTGCGCCGGTGCCTGCGTCGGCGCCGAGCCGTCGAGCGCGCACCGCGCCCGGCTGGCCGCCGCGCTGGCGCCGATCGCGCTGATGCCATGGCCTTTCGATGGCCCGGCCGCCTGGCGCGAGCAGCACGACGGACGCGCCTGGTGGCATGTCGTCGACGACTGGTGCTACCTCGGCTGCGCAGCCACGCTGGAAGAAGCGCAGGCGCTGGCGGAAGCACCAGCGCATTTCGACCTCGATACGTACCAGATCCTCGCGCCGCGGCTGGCGCAATGGATGCCACAGGCGGTACCGCTGTCCGTGCACAGGCCGTTCACGCTGACCGCCCCCGAGGCCCCTGCCGAGGCGCCACGCCCGGCACGCATCCCGGCCGGGCAGACTGCCCGCAAGGCGCCGTCGGCTGCCGCACTGCAACCCCTGGGCCTGTTCGCCGACTGAAGCCGGCCACGCTCTGTGCGTCATCGCGCAGAGCGTGCTTGCAGCCAGGCACGCGGCTCCGTTAGCCTGCACAGGCCGGCCCTTGCAGCCGGCTGCGCCGACGCGGAGCCTACATGCCAGCCAACCCAGTCCTTCCTGCCGAAACGGCCCGCGGCGCCGCCAGCGTGCGTGCAAGCCTGGCCGTCTTGTGGGCGGCAGCCATCACCGGTGCCTGCGCCGGCCTGGAGGCCAGCGCCATGCAAGACGTCTTCGATTCCTGGAAAAACGTCCCCGTCGATGAGGCGAAGCGCCAGTGGGGTCCGCCGCAAGCAGTGCAGGCCCTGCCCTCCGGCACGGCCTATGTCTGGAATGATTCGGTTGCACCCGCGCGCGCCCCGGGCAGCGGCCCGCGCGATGCCGGCATGGAGCGCACGGCGGTGCCCGGCCAATGCCAGCGCAAGCTGGTGACCGGCCAGGACGGCATCGTGATCGGCGGCGAGTGGCGCGGCGATGCCTGCTGCATCACCGCGCTCGTCGGCCACTGCGCCAGCCTGAAATATCGGGGGCGCAGCTGAGCCGCGGCACCCGCGGGTGCCAGCCCGGCTCAGTCGATACTTGCGCCCGACGCCTTCACTGCCTGCCCCCAGCGCTTCTGCTCGGCCGTGATCGTGGCGGCAAATGCCTCCGGCGACTGCCATGCGGGCTCGGCACCCTGCTGCTCGAGCTTCGCCTTGGTGTCGGGGTCGGCCAGCACCGTGCGCAAGGCACCGGACAGGCGGGAAACCACGTCCCTGGGCGTGCCCGCCGGCGCCAGCATGCCGTAGAAGCCGACCACCTCGAAGCCCTTCAGCCCGGCCTCCTGCATCGTCGGCACATCCGGCAGCGCGGGAGAGCGCTGCGGCGACGTCACCGCCAGTGCACGCACCTTGCCCGCCTTGATGTACTGCGTGAACAGCGGGATCGAGTCGGCCATCATCTGCGCCTGGCCGCTCATCACGTCGGTCAGCGCCGGCGAGCTGCCCTTGTACGGGATATGGACGATGAACGTGCCCGAAGCCTGCTTGAACATTTCCGGCATCAGGTGCGAGATGCCGCCATTGCCGCCCGAGGCAAAGTTCAGCTTACCCGGGTTGGCCTTGGCATAGCTGATGAACGTCTTCAGGTCGCGCGCCGGCACGTTGTTGTTGACCACCATCACCAGCGGGATCAGCGCCGTGCGTGCCACCGGCGCGAAGTCCTTCGGCATGCTGTAGGGCAGCTTGGGATAGAGCGAATTGTTGATGGCCATCTGCCCGGTGTTGGCCAGCAGCAGCGTGTAACCGTCCGGCGCGGACTTGGCGACGTTGTCCGAGCCGATATTGCCGGCGGCGCCGGCCTTGTAGTCGATCACGATGGTCTGGCCCAGGATCGGCTGCAGCTTTTCGGCCAGCAGGCGCGCGTGCGTGTCGACCGGGCCGCCGGGCGGGAATGCCACCACCAGCCGGATCGGCTTCTCCGGCCAGGCCGCTTGCGCGGTCCCCGCCGCCAGCGCCAGCGGCGTGGCGGCCAGGGCCAGCAGTGCGTGTTTCAGGATGTCCCGGCGGGCTTGCGGCTTGTTCTTCGTCTTGTCCACGGTTGATTTCTCCTTGATACAGGGCTGCCCGCCAGCGCCCTGGTCGGCGTGCTACGGACAGTCGTCAACCGCTATTGTGACTCTTTTGTGACTTTTTGATGTCATTTTTATGACAGCACCCTGACCTGGACCACCGGGCTTAACGCGCCGGCCAGGCGCCCGTGTCCGCCAGCACCGGCGAATATTCGCGAAAACCGAAGCGCAGCGGCAATACCGCCGTACGCCGCACCACGCGCTCGACATGCAGGCGTACCAGCCGTTCGGCGCCGGTGAACGAGGCCAGTTCCTCGCCCTCCCAGATCACCTCGGCGCGCCCGCCCACATGCAGCAGCGAGCCATCGGCAAAATCCGGCACCAGAATCCCGGCACGCGGATTGGCCAGCAGGTTGCCGACGGTGTTGAAGAAGTTGTTGCCGTTGAAGTCCGGGAACGTCAGCGTGCCGGCCTCGTCCACGCGGATAAAGCCAGGCTTGCCGCCGCGGTGCGAGACATCGGCGCCGCCGGTGTGCTCGCCCTCGTCCTGCGGCGATGCGGTGTGGCTGGTGGCGATGAACAGGGTATCGGTGCCGCGCAGCCAGGCCACCGCCTGCTCATCCAGCGCGTCACCGTGCCAGGCCGGCGGCGCGGGCGCCGGCTCGGCCAGGCTCACGTCGCGCAACTGGATATAGCGCGGGCAGTTGCCAAAGCTCTGCTCGACCTCGACCGTCATCCCGCCCTCGTCGCGCGCCACGATGATCCCGTTCATGCGGTTGCGCCGGCGCGTAGGCAGCTCGATCCCGAGCAGGCCGATGCGCGCTCCCTGCGCCAGCGCCGGGGCCGCCGGGTCGCCGGGCAGCGGCACGGCGTCGATGCGCAGGTGCGTGGCGTCAGGCGTATGTGCAAACCCCGGCGTCCCGGCCAGCATCGTGGCCCAGGGCTGTCCGTCGGCATCGACGGCGCCAACCAGCAGGAACGGCAACTGCGCAAAGAACGTGCGGTGCTGCTCCGGCATCGCGCCACGGATCACCCGCGGGCCGGACGCGGCCATGCGTTCGCGCTTGCCGGCGCGCTCCTGGGCGGCCAGTTCACCGGCGTGGAATGGCAGGCCGGCGTGCGGCCATGTGGGCAGATCCATGACGGGCTCCTTATCCTTGTCGGATCGATTGGCGATACGCGGTTCCGGCAGGCACTACGCCGCTAGGCCGACCTTCGACACCAGCATCGGCACGAAGCCGGGCAAGGCTTCGATGCGGCCCAGCCAGGCGTTCAGCGCGGGGTACGGCGCCAGCGGCACGTTGCCTTCCTCGGCGCGGGCGATATAGCTGTAGGCCGCCACGTCGGCGATGGTGGCATGGTCGGCCGCCAGGAACGGCTGCCCGGCCAGCAGGGTTTCCATCAGCGTGAACAGCCGCTGCGCGCGCGCGATGGCGTCGTCCATCGCCACTGGCCTGCCGAACAGCACGCCCAGGCGCGCCGCCGCCGGCCCGAAGGCAATGTCGCCGGCGGCCACCGACAGCCAGCGCTGCACGCGCGCCGCGCCCACCGGGTCGCGCGGCAGCCAGCGGCCGTCGTCATAGCGCGTGGCCAGGTAGACCAGAATGGCGTTGGAATCGCCGACGACCACGCCGTCGTCATCCAGCACCGGCACCTGGCCGAACGGGTTCAGGCGCAGGAAGGCCTCGCTGCGCTGCTCGCCGCCGCGCAGGTCGACGTCCACCAGCCGGTAAGGCAAGCCCAGCAGCCCCAGGAACAGTTCTGCGCGATGGGCGTGGCCGGACACCGGCGAACGGTACAGCACCAGCGGCTTGGCGGGGCGGTTGGTCTCTTGCATGGCACACTCCTCAACGGTTGGGATAGCCGGATTCTGGGCGCCAGACCCGTTGCAATAAATAGGGCAATTGATATTTAACTACTCCAAAGAATGGAGTAATGTGTGGCGCCATGGACAAGCTACGCGCGATGCAGACCTTTGTGCGGATCGTCGACGAGGGCAGCCTGACGGCAGCCGCCACGACGCTGCATACCTCGTTGCCGGCGGTGGTGCGCACGCTGGCGGCGCTGGAATCCGAGTTGCAGGTCCGGCTGCTCAACCGCACCACGCGGCGGCTGTCGCTGACCGGCGAGGGACGCAGCTACCTGGACAGCTGCCGGCGCATCCTGGCCACCATCGACGAGGTCGAGGCCGGCCTGACCGCCAGCCATGTCGAACCCAGCGGCCAGCTCACGCTGACCGCCTCGGTGTTGTTCGGGCAGATGTATGTGGCGCCGGCGGTCACGCGTTTCGTGCAGCGCTATCCGCGCGTGCGCTGCCGCATGGAATTCACCGACCGCGTGGTGAACCTGCTTGAAGAAGACCTGGACGTGGGCGTGCGCATCGGCCCGCTGGCTGATTCCACGCTGGTGGCACAGACCGTCGGCCGCATCCGCCGCGTGGTGGTGGCCACGCCCGCCTACCTGCGCAAGCACGGCGTGCCGCGCCATCCAGAGGAACTGGCCAGCGCCAACTGCGTGCGCTTCACCGGCAACCACGCGCACTGGTGGACCTTCCAGGAAGACGGTCGCGAGTTCCACGTGCAGGTGTCCGGCAACCTGGAATTCAACCAGACCGCGCCCGCCGTGGCTGCCTGTGCCGAAGGCGCGGGCTTCGGCCACTTCCTGTCGTACCAGGTCGCGCAACTGGTCGAGGCGCGCAAACTGCGCATCGTGCTTGAGGATTTCGAGCAGCCGGCATGGCCGCTGTCGCTGATCTATCCCCATGCGCGGCTGTTGCCGGCACGCACGCGCGCCTTTATCGAATGGATGCGGGATGACCTGGGCCCGCGCTTCAACTGACAACGTTCCATTGCCAAAAGACCATGCCCCTATCGAGCGCCCCCACTCCAACCGGCTTCGGCACCCGCGTGCGGAGCCTGCTCCATCGCCCGAGCGGCAACGCCTTGCGCGCAGCCGTGCTGGGCGTCAACGACGGGCTGGTGTCCAGCTTCTGCCTGGTGATGGGCCTGGAGGGCGCGGCGGCCTCGCGCGAGGCCGTCATCCTGGCCGGGCTGGCGGGCCTGACCGCGGGCGCTTGCTCGATGGCGCTGGGCGAATGGCTGTCGGTGACCAACAGCCGCGAGATGAACAACAAGCGCCTGCGCGACATGGCGCACGAGCTCGCGCATGATGCCGCCCGGGCCCGGCAGCGGCTGGTCACGGTGATCGAGGGCAAGGGCGTGCTGCCGGCCGACGCCGGGCGCGCCGCCGACGAGATCATGCGCAACCCGCGCGCGGCCCTGGACACCTTTGCGCGCGAAATGCTGGGCATCAACCCGCAGGAGCGCGGCGGCAACCCGGTGCAGGCGGCGGTGATTTCCTTCGTGCTGTACAGCAGCGGTGCGCTGGTGCCATTGCTGCCATTCCTCGTGACGGCAGGGCCATCGGCGCAGTTCGGCAGCATCGTCGCGTGCCTGGCCGGCCTTGGCCTGGTGGGCTGGGGCACTTCGTCGTTCAATGGCCGCCCGGGATGGTTCTCGGCGCTGCGGCAGGTGCTGATCGGGGGCATGGCGGCAGCCTTCACCTACGGACTGGGCACCGTGTTCGGCTCGCTCTGACCCGCGCTGAGGCAAGCGGCGCAGCGTGCGCGCCGCACCACCACCTCCGGCGCAGCCCACCCACCCGCCACGCCGGGCCACCACCCGACAAAACCCTTGACGCGTCGCGGCGCGCACCGGTATTTTCAAATTCGAATCAGAATTCGAATACGGAGTGCCTATGTCAGCGACCCAATCCGGCTTCACCGCCAACGCCTCCTTTCCCCGTATCGATACGCCCTCGATCCTGCAGCCGCCGCGCCAGCGCCGTGCGCGCGAGACCGAACAAGCCTTGCTGGGCGCGGGCCGCGAACTGCTTGCCTCGCGTGACTTTGCCGCCGTTTCCGTGGCGCAGATCGCCGCGGCGTGCCAGGTGTCGGTGGGTGCCTTCTATGGGCGCTTCCGCGACAAGATGGCCTATTTCGAGGCCTTGCGCGCGCTGGTCATGGAAGAAACCGCCGCGTCGACCGAGCGCTACCTGGCGCAGGAGCGCTGGGAGGACGTGCCGACACCGGTGCTGCTGGAAAAGGCCACGCGCTTCATGGTGCTCGGCACCCTGGCCAACCGCGGCGTGATCCGGGCATCGCTGCGGCATGCGTCCACGCGGCCCGAGGAATGGGTGCCCCACCGCCAGAGCGGCGAAGCCATCGTGGAGCGCATGGTGCAGTTGCTGGTGCCGCGGCTGGCGATGCCTGCCGAGACCGCCGAGCTGCGCGTGCGCTTTGCCATGCAGGCGGTGTTCAGTGTGCTGGTCAATGCCGTGCTCAATGATTCCGGCCCACTGCACCTCGACGACGAACAGATGATTCCGGAACTCAACCGCCTGATGGCCGGCTATCTCGGCATCACCTGCGCAGAGCCGGCCTGAGCACACCACCGGCCCACGCCACCCGCGGTAATGCAGCCAGGCCATGGCTGCCATGAATTGCGCAGCGCTTGCTTGGCTGGCGCGCCGGACCTCCCTAGAATGTGCCCACGCCGGGCGCCGTGCCTGGCGCCCCCGGCCTGCCGCAAAACGGCGCGCCGGGCGCAGCCCTATCCGCCTCAACGTTTACCGGGACCGCTCATGGCCACGCTTTTCCTCGTCCGGCACGGACAAGCCTCGTTTGGCGCCGCCAACTACGATTGCCTGTCGCCGACCGGCCGCCAGCAGGCGCGCTGGCTGGGCGAGTATTTCCAGGAGCGCGGCGTCAGCTTCAGTCGCGTGGTGGCCGGCACGCTGGTGCGCCAGCAGGACACCGCCAGCGAGATCCTGGCCGGCATGGGTCGGCCGCAGGCAGCGATCGTCTCGCACCCGGGCCTGAACGAATACGACGGCGAGGCGCTGTACCGTTGCCACACCGGCGGCGCCGACCACCGCGCGCACCAGAACGGCGACTACAACGATTACTGGCGCACCTTCCGCGCGGCATACGCCGCATGGACCCAGGACGGGCTGGCCGAGATGCCCGAGAGCTGGGCCGATTTCGGTGCCCGCATTGCCGGCGCCCTGGCGCACGCGAGCGAAGGCACGACGCGCGAGGATGCCATCCTGGTGGTGAGCTCCGGTGGCGCCATCGGCCGCGCCACGGCCGACCTGCTTGGCGCACCGGCCCAGGCCGCCATCGAGATGAACCTGCAATTCCGCAACACGGCGTTCTGCGAGATCATCGTCGGCCGCGGCGTGCAGCGGCTGCTGAGCTTCAACAACGTGCCGCACCTGGAACGCGCCGACCGGCGCAGCGCAGTGACGTTCGCCTGACGCGCAACACACCGCAAACAAGAAAGGCCGCGATACCACGGCTTTTTTTCCGGCTGCTGGCGCGGGCACTCTGACATGCCCGCGCCGCCGGTCCTTCTCCCTTTACTACCTCTTGCTGCAGCAATCCTCGCGCGGCGTGCCTGCGCGGCACGCCCCGGCTTCCACAGCTTTACAGACGCTCGACGATGGTCACGTTGGCCAGCCCGCCGCCTTCGCACATCGTCTGCAGGCCGTAGCGCTTGCCATGCGTATGCAGCGCATGCACCAGCGTGGTCATCAGCTTGGCGCCCGAGCCGCCCAGCGGATGGCCCAGCGCGATCGCGCCGCCATGCACGTTCAGGCGCTCCGGATCGGCTCCTGTGGCCTTCAGCCAGGCCAGCGGCACCGGGGCGAAGGCTTCGTTGACTTCGAACAGGTCGATATCGCTGATGCGCAGGCCCGCCTTCTTCAGCGCGACTTCCGTGGCCGGCAGCGGCGCTTCCAGCATCACGACCGGATCATGGCCGATCACCGTCATGGTGTGCACGCGCGCCAGCGGCTTGACGCCGAGCTTCTTCAGTCCGGCCTCGTTGACCACCATCAGGCCGGCGGCGCCGTCGCAGATCTGGCTGGCGGAAGCGGCAGTCACGCGGCCGCCTTCGGCGATCAGCTTGACGCTGCCGATGCTTTCCAGCGTGGCGTCATAGCGGATGCCTTCGTCAGTGGTGTGCATTTCGCCGTTGGCACCGTCGGCCGTGCGCACTTCCACCGGCAGGATTTCGGCAGTGAAGCGGCCCGCCTTGGTGGCGGCGATGGCGCGCTGGTGGCTCTGCAGTGCGTAGGCATCCAGCTGCTCGCGCGACAGGTCATACTTGCGCGCGATCATCTCGGCGCCGGTGAACTGGCTGAACTGCACGCCGGGGTAGCGCGCCTCGACACCGGGGCTCTTGGGCACGCCGAAACCGTTCTTGGCCGGCAGCTGCGACGACAGGCCCATCGGCACGCGCGTCATGCTTTCCACGCCGGCGGCGATGACGATGTCCATCGCGCCCGACATCACTGCCTGCGCGGCAAAGTGCAGTGCCTGCTGCGACGAACCGCACTGGCGGTCCACTGAGGTGCCGGGCACGCTTTCAGGCAGGCGCGAGGCCAGGATGGCATTGCGCGCCACGTTGCCGGCCTGCTCGCCGACCTGGCTCACGCAGCCCATGATGACGTCTTCGACCAGCGCCGGGTCGGCGCCGGTGCGTTCCACCAGCGCGTCCAGGACCTGTGCGGCCAGGTCGGCCGGATGCCAGCCCGACAGCTTGCCGCCCTTGCGGCCGCCGGCGGTACGGACCGCCGCGACGATATATGCCTCTGCCATGTGATCTCCCTGATTCGGTGCAGGCTGCCGGGGCAGCCATGGTGTTGTCCGGAGTGCCGGCATAAGGCGCCGGCAGTGTCGCTTTGCATTGTTGCGCCGTGGGTGGCGGCAAGCGTCGTCGGAAGCGACGATGTTTGCCGCACGCCTCAGGTGCGCGGCGCCAGCACCGCAAAGATCGCGGTCGCGCGCAGCAGGCAGCGCTCGCCGCTGACCAGCCGGCAGGTGCCATAGCGCAGGCGCGAGCCGAGCTTGTCGAACTCCACGCGGGCCTCGACCCAGTCGCCCAGGCGCGCGGAATCCAGGTAGTCCAGGCTCAGGTTGACGGTCACCGCGCTTTTGGAGCGCCCGGTTTCCAGCGACATCATCATGCCGATGGCGGTATCGGCCAGTGTCGCCAGCATGCCGCCGTGCGGGATGCCCAGGTTGTTCAGGTGGCTCTCGTCGATGCGCACCGCCAGCGTGCGGCGCCCGGCATGCAGGTAGAGCTGGCCGAAGCCCGCCATGTAGCCGCTCATGCGACGCAGCGGGACGAAGCCCTCCGGCACGTCCCCGCCGGCAGCTTCGCCCGGCGCGGCGATGGCCTGGGTCATCGCCCGCTCGATTTCAGCCTCGGCCATGGCGTCAGGCAAAGAAGCGCGAGGCCACGCTGAGGTGCTCGCGGCAATCGGCCACCATGCGCGTGATCAGCTCTTCGCAGCTGGGCACGTCGTCGATCAGGCCCACGCACTGGCCGGCGCTGATGATGCCGCCGTCGGTCTCGCCCGCCTTGAGCGCCGCCTTGCCGCGCACGCCGGCGACCAGGTGCTTGACGTCCTCGAACTGCGCGCCGCCCGGGCGGCGTTCAATGCTCACCACCTCGTCCGACACGGCGTTCTTGAGCACGCGCGCGGTGTTGTGCAGCGTGCGGAAGATCAGGTTGGTGTCGCGCTCGCTGGCCTGCACCAGCGCCTTCTTGACGTTGTCGTGGATCGGCGCCTCGCGCGTGGCGCAGAAGCGCGTGCCCATGTTGACGCCCTCGGCGCCCAGCACCAGTGCCGCCGCCATACCGCGTCCGTCGGCGATGCCGCCGGAGGCGATCACCGGGATCGACAGCTTGCGCACCGCCTGCGGGATCAGCACCATGCCGGGCACGTCGTCCTCGCCGGGGTGGCCGGCGCACTCGAAGCCGTCGATCGACACCGCGTCCACGCCCAGGCGCTCGGCCGACAGCGCATGGCGCACCGCCACGCACTTGTGGATCACCTTGATTCCGGCGGCCTTGGCGCGCGCAATATGTTCCTTGGGATTGTTGCCGGCGGTTTCCAGCACCTTGACGCCGCTCTCGATGATGACGTCGAGGTAGCGCGCGTACGGCGGCGGGTTGATCGACGGCAGCAGGGTCAAGTTCACGCCGAACGGCTTGTCGGTCATCTCGCGGCAGCGGCGGATCTCTTCGGCCAGGTCCTCGGGCGTGGGTTGCGTCAGCGCCGTGAGGATGCCCAGCCCGCCGGCGTTGGAAACGGCGGAGGCCATCTCGGCGTAGCCAACCCATTGCATGCCACCCTGGATAATCGGGTAGCGGATGCCAAGCAGTTCGGTGATTCGTGTCTTCATGGTTGTCCCTTTGCTGTCTGCGCCGGCAGGCGCGCGGTAGTGCCGGCCCTGCCGCTTGATCGGGATCAGTCTACGGCCAGGTGCCAATTCCGAGCCTCGTCGGAAGCGACGATTGCGGGCGGCGCATTCTGCACTAGTGTTGACCGAGCCCCGTGCCGGCGCCCCGCCCCGGCACCCTTCCTCCCTTGTTCGCAGCAATCCCGGCAGGAGTCCCCCATGACGCAAGCCACGCCTTCGTTCGAAACCCTGCGCTACGCCGTTGAAGACGGTGTCGCCACCATCACCCTGCATCGCCCGGACCAGCTCAATGCGTTCACCGCGCAGATGATGCATGAGCTGATCGCCGCGTTCGACGCCACCGATGCCGACGACAACGTGCGTGCCGTGATCGTCACGGGCTCGGGCCGCGCCTTCTGCGCCGGCGCCGACCTGTCCGGCGGCAGCTCGACCTTCGACTTTGAGAAGCGCTATGGCGCCAGCCCCGACAGCGCGCACCGCGATGGCGGCGGGCGCGTGTCGCTGCGCATCTTCCGCAGCCTCAAGCCGGTGATCGCCGCGGTCAACGGCGCCGCGGTCGGCGTGGGCGTGACCATGCAGCTGCCGATGGATATCCGGCTGGCGTCGACCGACGCCAAGTTCGGCTTTGTCTTTGCGCGCCGGGGCATCACGCCCGAAGCGGCGTCGTCGTGGTTCCTGTCGCGTGTGGTCGGCATCTCGACCGCGCTGGAATGGTGCTATACCGGCCGCGTGTTCTCGGCCCAGGAAGCGCATGAGCGCGGCCTGGTGCGCTCGCTGCACGCACCCGAGGACCTGCTGCCTGCCGCCCAGGCCATTGCCCGCGAGATCGCCGCCAATGCCGCGCCGGTCTCGGTGGCGATCTCTCGCCAGCTGATCTGGCGCATGGCCGGCGCCAGCCACCCGATGGAAGCGCACAAGCTCGACAGCCGCGCGATCCAGTCGCGCGGGCGTTCCGCCGACGTGAAGGAAGGCGTCAGCGCCTTCCTGGAGAAGCGTCCCGCCGCCTTCCCGGAAACCGTGTCACAGGACATGCCAGACTTCTTCGACTGGACCAGCGAGCCGCCCTTCATCTGAAGCGCGCCCGTCGATCAACTTTTCCGGAATTCGCATGAAAGTCAGCCAAGCCGTCGCCAGCCGCAAGTCCGTCCGCGGCTTCCTGCCCCGGGCCGTTGCGCCCGACACCATCCGCCGCGTGCTCGACGCCGCCGCGCGCGCCCCCTCGGGAGGCAACCTGCAGCCCTGGCATATCCATGTCGTCGGCGGCGAGGCCCTGGAGGGGCTGCGCGCCATCATGCGCGAGCGCATCGCCCAGGCGCCCGCGGGTGAAGAGCGCGAGTACGACATCTACCCGCGCGAGCTGGTCTCGCCCTACCGCGACCGCCGCTTCCAGGTGGGCGAGGCGCTCTACCACTACCTCGACATCCCGCGCGAGGACAAGGCGCGGCGGCTGGCGCAGTTTGCCAACAACTTCACCTTCTTCGGCGCGCCGCTGGCGCTGTTCTGCACCGTGGACCGCCGCATGGGCCCGCCGCAATGGTCGGACCTGGGCATGTACTTGCAGACGGTGATGCTGCTGCTGCGTGAAGAAGGGCTGGACAGCTGCGCGCAGGAATGCTGGGCGATGTACCCGCAGACCATCGGCAGGTTCCTGTCGCTGCCGGCTGAACGGATGCTGTTCACCGGCATGGCGATCGGCTACGAAGACCCCGAGGCGCCCGCCAACCAGCTGCGCGCCGTGCGCGCGCAGCTGGACGAATTCACGGAGTTCATGGGCATCTGAGCCGCAACCGCGCGCGCAGGCTGCGCCTGCGGCGCGGCCTCAGAGCAGCCCGAGCTGGCGCGCGATGGCCACTGCCTGGGTGCGGTTGCTGGCGTGCAGCTTGGCGCTGATATTGCGCAGGTGCGTGCGCACCGTGGTCTCGGACACGAACAGGCGCTCGGCCATGGCCACATTGGAATAGCCCTCGGCCAGCAGTTGCAGCACCTTCTGCTCCTTGGGCGTCAGCGGCTCCACCAGCGCCGCCGGTGCCGGCNGGGCGTCAGCGGCTCCCCCAGCGCCGCCGGTGCCGGCCGGCCCGCACCGGCGGCCTGCTCGCCCCCGGTCTGGCCGCAGGCCTGCAGCAGCTTTTCCACATAGGGGGCAGGCAGGCTGGCAGACTGGCGCGAGCAGGCGCCGGCCACCAGCCGGCGCACATCGTCGCCCTCGTCGGCAAAGATGCGGACAAAGCCTTCGGCCGCGCCGAAACGCAGCGCCTCGCCCATTACCACCAGCGCGTGCGCGCCGTCACCAGTGCGCTGGCACGCCTGCGCCAGCAAGATGCGCAGCTTGAGCGCGCGGCGCATCAGCTGGTTGCCGGCGGCAGCCGCCAGCTCGCGCTCGATGGCCTCGCGCACCGGCGTGCCCGGGCGCGCATGCAGGTCCAGCCGCAGCCGGCCCAGGGTGATGTCCTCGACATCGCTGGCAAAGGAGCTGACCCCGGGCCGCGTGCGCCACAGCGCCGGATCGGCGGCGCGTTCAATCGCCTCCTGCGCCGCGTGGACATTGCCCTGGCGCAGTGCCAGCCGTGCGCGCTCCAGCATTGCCGCCATCACCAGCCGCGTCAGCCCGCGGTGGTGCCCCAGCGCTTCCAGCTGCGCCAGCCATTCATGCGCCTGGTCGGCTTCGCCGCGCTCGAAGGCAATGCGGGCCAGCACCGTGTGCCCGGTGATGATCTGGTCAGGCAGCCCGAGGTCGCGCGACAGCGGCAGGTAGACGTTGAGCAATCGGCTGGCGCGCTCGGAATCACCGCTCTCGTACAGGCCTTCGGCCAGCAGGATGCCGGCCATGGCGTTGCCATTGGTGGGCCCGAAGCGGTTCGGCAGCATCGTGCTGGCGGCGATGCGGAACCGTGCCAGCGCCTGCTGCAGCCGCCCCTGGCGCAGGTCGATCAGCCCTTCGACCGACTCCGAGAAGATCTTGTTGAAATTGCTGTCCGAGCCGCGCACCGCGTGCCGCGCCACCTGCAGCAGCCGGCGCGCCTCCGGGTAGTCGCCGGCGACTGCAGCCAGGCGCGCCATCGACGTGCCCAGGATCGCATCGGGGAAGGCATAGCCCATCGGCAACGGCGGCAGCTCATTGCGGGCGAAGGCGCGCGCATCGTCGAAGCGGTCCATCATGTTCAGCAGCATGTGGCGCAGCGCGCGGATATGCGCCAGCAGGTCGCCGGCCGCGCCCTCGGTGGGGATCTGCTGCAGCAGGGCGATGGCTTCGGCCGGGCCGCGCGTGAACGACACCGCCCACACACGCGCGATCTGCAACTTGGGCCAGCGCGCCAGTTCTTCCGCCGGCACCGCCTCCAGCCAGCGCGTCAGCAGGCGCATGCGGCCCTGCGCCAGCAGGTCGTCCGCGGCGCCGTCCAGCAACGGCAGCGCGTGCGCCAGCGCACCGGCCGCGAACGCATGCTCGATGGCGGGCACCGGGCGCCCCTGCGACTCATACCAGCGCGATGCCGACAGATGCAGCTGCGGCACGGCGTCAGGCATGGCCTGCGCCAGCTGGCCGCGCAGGAAGCCGGAAAAGAGGCTGTGATAGCGATACCACTGCTCCGATGCCGCACCGGAGCCACGCTCGCCATAGCGTTCGCTCTCCAGCGGCAGCAGGAACAGGTTGGCGCGCTCCAGCCAGGCCAGGATTTCGTCGCTGCTGCCAGCTGTCGCGGGCTCGCACACGGCGTCGCACAGCGGCCCGCACAACTGGTCCAGGATCGACGTGCGCAGCAGGAAGTCACGCACCGCCTCGGGCAGGTGCAGGAATACGTCTTCGACCAGGTAATCGGCGATCGCCGCGTTGGAGCCGGAGAAGCCGGCGATAAAGCCCTCTGGCTGGCTGCGCCGCTCCAACGCCACCGACGCCAGCCACAATGCAGTGGGCCAACCCTCGGTACGCCGGTGCAGCACGCTGATGGCCGCCTGCTCCAGCTTCAGCCCGCGCGCCTGGCGCAGGAAGGATGCGGTTTCGCCGGCGGAAAAACGCAGCTGCGCGGGCTCGATCTCAAGCAGCTCGCCGCGCGCGCGCAGGCGGCCCAGGCCGGATTCCGGCACCCAGCGCGTGCCGATCACCACGCGGCAGCCGGGCGGCAGGCTTTCCACCAGTTGCCAGACCAGTCCGGTCACGGCGGCGTTCTGGATCGCTTCAAAATCATCGAGGAACAGCGTGAAGTCGCCGTTGTGGCTGGCCAGGCGGTCGATCAGCGCGAGCGCCTGCTCGCCTGGATCCTGCGCCAGCGCCCCGTGCGCGGACCGGCCGGGCCCGCCACCGCCCATGCCCTGCGCGATGGCAGCCTCGACCGAACCCAGGAAGCGCGAGGCATCATTGTCCGAACGGTCCAGCGTCAGCCAGGCGGTGCGCCCGCCCGCGGCCTCCAGCCGCGCGCGGCACTGGAGCATGGCCGTGGTCTTGCCGAAGCCCGCCGGTGCGCGCACCAGCACAAGCTTGACAAAGCCGGCCGCGCACACGGCCTCGCAGATCGCCGCGCGCTCGACCTGGAACGGGGTCAGCAGCGGCGGACGCAGTTTGGCCGCCAGCGATGCGGCGCCGGCGGGCGGCGGCATGCGCCGTCCGGTCTCCTCGATACTTGCCATTGGCTGTTGTCGTCTCCCGCACATCGCTGCCGTTGCAGGCCGCGCGATGCGCCCGCCCGCGCTGCGGATGCAGGCGGGCGGCCGTGGCTGTGATGTAACGGAGGATTATGACGTAAACCGCCGCACTCGCGAAAATGCGGGCAGCGGCAGGCGGCCCTACACCAGCTTGTTGGCGTGGCCGGCCCAGTAGCGGTCGCGCAGCAGCCGCTTGAGCAGCTTGCCGGTAGGCAGGCGCGGCAGCTCGGACGCGAAGTCGACCGAGCGCGGGCACTTGATGGCCGACAGGTTGGCGCGGCAGAACGCGATCAGTTCCGCGGCCAGCTCGGGACCGGCCAGGCCCATGTCGACGGGCTGCACCACGGCCTTGACCTCTTCGCCGAAGTCCTCGTTGGGCACGCCGATCACGGCCACGTCCATGACCTTGGGATGCGTCATCAGCAGGTTCTCGGCCTCCTGCGGGTAGATGTTGACGCCGCCGGAGATGATCATGTTGGCCTTGCGGTCGGTCAGGTACAGGTAGCCGTCCGCATCCGCGTAGCCGACATCGCCGATGGTGCTCCAGTCCGGCTGCTGCGGGTGGCGCGACTCCGCGGTCTTGGCCTCGTCGTTGTGGTACGCAAAGGCGCGGCCTTCGGCAAAGTAGATCGTGCCCGATTCGCCCGGCGGCAGCAGCGCGCCGTCCGGCCCGCAGATGCGCAGCTTGCCGACCATGGCCCGCCCCACCGTGCCCTTGCGCTCCAGCCACTCCGGCGTGCTGACCACGGTCACGCCATTGCCCTCCGTCCCGGCGTAGTACTCCCAGATCACCGGTCCCCACCACGCGATCATGGCTTCCTTGACCTGCACCGGGCACGGCGCGGCCGCGTGGATCGCCACGCGCAGCGACGACACGTCATAGGCCTGCCGCTGCGCCTCGGGCAGCTTGAGCATGCGCGAGAACATTGTCGGCACCAGCTGCGTATGCGTGATGCGGTGCTGCTGCACCAGCTGCAGGTAGTGCTCGGCATCGAAATGCTCCATCACCACCGCAGTCCCGCCCAGCGCCTGCACGGTCATGTTGTAGCGCAGCGGCGCCGCGTGATACAGCGGCGCGGGCGACAGGTAGCGCGTCTCGGCATCGAAGCCATAGAGCCGCTGGCACAGGCTGGTCAGGGTCGTGGGATCTTCGATATTCGCGCTCGACGGCGGCGCATATACCCCCTTGGGCCGGCCCGTGGTGCCGGACGAATACAGCATGTCGCCGCCGGTCACTTCGTCATCGATGCGCGTTGCCGGGCAGCGCGCCAGCGCGGTCTCGTACGCGTCATAGCCCGGCACGGTGCCGTCCAGCATCAACCTGCCGCGCAATGCCGGGGTCTGCCCGGCCAGGGCTGCCGCGACCTCGGCCTGCGCGTGCGTGGTGACCAGCAGCTTGGCGCCGCTGTCATTGATGATGTAGGCGGCATCGGCCACGTTCAGCCGCGTGCTCAGGCAGATATAGACAATGCCGCTGCGCTGCGCGCCCCAGCACAGTTCGAACAGGCGCGGATGATTCTCGACCATGAACGCCACGCGGTCACCGGGCTGCAGCCCCTGGCTGCGGAACAGGTGGGCGACCTGGTTCGAGCGTTCGTCCAGTTCGCGGTAGGTGACGACTGCGCCGCTGCTGCCCATGATGACGGCTGGTTTGTCGGGCGTGCGCTGCGCGTGGATGTGCGGATGCATGGCGTTGAACTCCTCGACGGGTGTCGGTGTGTTGGCGGATGCCGATCCCGCATTCTCGGAACGTCGGCCGGTTCAACAATCGTCGGAAGCGACGAAGCGACACCACCGCCGTTTTGCCGCAGTGCCGCAAAAAAAGGCGCGCCGCGTGCCCTCCTGGGCAGCTTCGTCCGATGCGACGATGCGCCACCGGGCGGCCTGGCACGATGATGCCGCCAGACTAATGCAATCACGCCTCACCCCCATTCCGAAGGAGCCAAGGTGGATTTCCAGTTCAGCGAAGAACAGTCGATGCTGCGCGACACGCTCGCGCGTTACCTGGCCGACCACTATGCTTTCGAAGCCCGCCGCGCTGCCGTGCAGTCCGCCGCGGGCTGGCGCCCGGACTGCTGGCGCGCATTCGCCCGCGAGCTCGGCATTCTCGGCGCGGCCTACCCCGAGACGCTCGGTGGCCTGGGCGGCGGCGCGGCCGAGCACATGATCGTGATGGAGCAGCTGGGCCGCCACCTGGCGCTGGAGCCCTACCTGGGCACCGTGGTGCTGGGCGGCGGCGCGCTGATGCACGGCAGCCCCGAGCTGGCCGCGCAGTGGGTGCCGGCCATCATCGGCGGCGAAGCCACCGCCGCCTGGGCCCATGCCGAACCCGCCAGCCGCTACTGCCGCCACGACGTGCAGGCCAGCGCCACCCGCCAGGGCAACGGCTACAAGCTGAACGGGCACAAGCACGCCGTGGTCGGCGCGCCGTTCGCCACCCATCTGGTCGTCAGCGCCCGCACCTCCGGCGCGCGCCGCGACCGGGACGGCATCAGCCTGTTCTGGATTGCACGCGACACGCCGGGCGTGACGCTGCGCGAGTACCCGACCTTCGACGGCCTGCGCGCCGCCGAGGTGCTGCTCGACAACGTGCAGGTGCCGGCCAGCCAGCGCATCGGCGCGGAAGGCGAAGCCTTTGCGCTGATCGAACAGCTGTGCGACGAAGCCATGGTCGCGCTCTCTGCCGAAGCCAATGGCGCGATGGCGCGCATGCTGGCCGACACCATCGACTATGCGCGCCAGCGCAAGCAGTTCGGCGTGCCGATCGGCACCTTCCAGGTGCTGCAGCACCGCATGGCCGACATGTACATGCAGCTGGAGCAATCCGTGGCGCTGACCCAGGTGGCGGCGATGCGGGCTGCCAGCGCGCCGCAGGCACGCGCCCAGGCGGCGTGCGCGGCCAAGATCCAGGCCGGCCAGGCCGGTGCCTTTGTCGGCCAGGCAGCGGTGCAGATCCACGGCGGCATGGGCGTCACCGAAGAGCTGGCCGTGGGCCACTACTTCAAGCGCGTCACCGCGATCGACCTGCAGCTGGGCTCCGCCGAGCACCACCTGCGCCGCTACGCCGACCTGCTCTACCCCGCCCAGGCCGCGGCCTGAAGCCGGCATCCCCGAACACAGACGATTACCCAGCGAGGCCCGTCGATGAATCTCGATTTCTCCCCGCAAGACCAGCAGTTCCGTGAAGACGTGCGCGCCTGGATCGCCCAGGCCTATGACGCCGACCTGCGCGCGATGATGGCGCAGTCCAAGAACGGCTACCTCGACAAGGCCGCGCAGCTGCGCTGGCAGAAGGCGCTGCACGCGCGCGGCTGGGCCGCGCCGAACTGGCCCAAGGAATACGGCGGCCCGGGCTGGAGTTCGACCGAGCGCTTTATCTTCCAGTCCGAACTGGCCGCCGCCGGCTGCCCGCCAGTGTCGCCGATGGGCCTGAAGATGGTGGCGCCGGTGATCATGAAGTACGGCACGCCCGAACAGAAGCAGCGCTTCCTGCCGCCGATCCTGAGCTCGGACGCGTGGTGGTGCCAGGGCTATTCCGAACCCAACTCCGGCTCCGACCTGGCCTCGCTGCAGATGCGCGCCGACCACGGCACCGACAGCGACGGCGAGCACTACATCCTGAACGGCTCCAAGATCTGGACCACGCATGCGCAGTGGGCCGACTGGATGTTCTGCCTGGTGCGCACCAGCCGCGAATCGAAGCGCCAGGAAGGGATTTCGTTCCTGCTGCTCGACATGCATACGCCCGGCATCACGGTGTCGGCGCTGCCGACGCTGGACGGCCCCATGACCGGGCAGCAGGAAGTGAACCAGGTCTTCTTCGAGAACGTGCGCGTGCCGGTGGCAAACCGCATCGGGGAGGAAGGCAAGGGCTGGACCTATGCCAAGTACCTGCTGGAGTTCGAGCGCGGCGGTACGTATAGCCCGATGCTGCGCAAGCAGCTGTCAAAGATTGCGGACATCGCCGCGGAGCAGCCTGCCGACGACGGTGGCCGCCTGCTGGACGATCCCGCCTTCCGCCGCAAGCTGGCGGCGCTGCACCTGCGTGCTGCCGCTCTTGAAGCGGTTGAGTTGCGGGTATTCTCGGGCGTGGAATCCGGGACTTCGATCGGGGCTGCGTCGAGCATGCTGAAGCTCACGGGCACTGAGGCCCTGCAGGCGGCCAGCGAACTTGCCGTGGAAGCTGCAGGCCCGGCGGCGTTGCCGTTCGTGCAGGACACCTGGGCTCAATTGCAGGGACGCGACGCCGCGCCTCGTGTCGGGCCTGAATATGCTGCCGTGCTGGCGCCGCGTTATTTCAACTATCGCAAGGCGTCGATTTACGGGGGGTCTAACGAGATCCAGCGCAATATCATTGCCAAGCTTGTGTTGGGGCTTTGAGGGGTTCCGCACCAGTGATGTTTCAAGAGCAGCCGCAATGTGCGGCTGTTTTTCTTTGGGGCTTGTCCGCTAAACGGTCGGTCGTCGCTCTTGGGCGCGGATTCTCGCGTCGGCGGCAGGCATCTGAAGCTGTCGACAGCGGCGTGTCCAGCATTCCTTGCACCAACGCCCCACCGCCAGTTTGCGGCCGTCTTCCGTCCACT
This sequence comes from Cupriavidus sp. SK-4, assembly GCF_000611125.1. Taxonomy (NCBI): domain Bacteria; kingdom Pseudomonadati; phylum Pseudomonadota; class Betaproteobacteria; order Burkholderiales; family Burkholderiaceae; genus Cupriavidus; species Cupriavidus sp. SK-4. The sequence goes on along the minus strand of NZ_JFJW01000012.1, from coordinate 18,000 downwards.
CGTGACTATCGCGGCAACGCATGCGGTACCGGGCGCTGGTTCCCAGGTACTTTTCGTCCAGGCACTCTCCCTCCCGTTCCTCCGCCAGGTTGTGCAAACGTGCCATGAAGGCTTCTGCCTCGCACTGCTCACAACGCAGAACGCTTGTCACTGTTCGTTGAAATCGATGTCCGTTCGGACACTCGAAGGGATAGCGAACGCTCTTGCCGGCCCAGCTGGCGGCATGGCTGATGAACCCCAGTCGCTCGGCTGCGGCCTTGAGGTGCGCAAGCGCCGCGCTTGCGTTCCGGGCGCGTCGAGTCTGCGGCGGCTGTGGACCCGCTCCGTTGCGGGTCGGAGTTCGGTCTGTCACATGCTGCTCCGTCCCCCCAACGGGATCAGTGCGGTCCAACCGTTCAGCGTCTTGCCGCGCCGGGCGACGTTTAGTAGCCATGGTCAGGCCGCCTTAGCTGGGTCCAGGTCTTTCGTCTCGTTTTCCAGGTCGCGCGCCTGCGGCATGTAGACCCAGCGCTGGCGGAAGTAGCCACCGCCCTCGCGCCGACTCGACGTAGCGGCCCTGACGACAAGAACGCGCATAGCCGGTGCGTCATCGTCCCGCATGAGCGGGTAGTTCAGCCCTGGTACCTCCGGCACCTTCTCATTGGGTTTGGTGGGTTTCGCCGTACCGTTCTGAAGGGCGCGGATTCTCGCGTCGGCAAGTAGCTGGTTCTGGTTGTAGATCCGCTGTTGAAACTCGTTCAGCCGGCTCCCCCTGGCCCTAGCCTCACACATCTTCTCGAATTCCACCTCCTTGTCATACCGGGTGACAGCTCCGGCCATATAGAAGCCAGCCAGCGAATCGTGGATGTGGTTTTCGAAGAAGGCGTCCTCGTACACATCCTGTTCATTGCGAAGTTCCTGCCGAGGCTCGAAGATCGACATCGCCCAGCGCTCCCATGGCGTGAGCGGATAGCCCGCTTCCGCATAGACGATCTGCATCTGGCTCGCGCCAGCGCGCTCCTGCGGCGACAGCGCCACCTTGCGGTCATAGAGAAATGCGTTCGGATCGGCGCGGGATTGCAGTACATGCAAATCCCATAGCAGGCTGTTGTTCGACTTTTCAAGATCCTGCTTGTCCTGAGCCGTGGTGGCGTTTCGGGAAATGGCCCCCTGGCCCGCATTCCGCATGCGCGAACGCCATCGGTAATAGCGCTGCATGTGCCTGCAGTAGACCTTACGGAAATCCGTTTCCTTGTTGACACGAACCCGCTGCATGTAGAAGTTGAATGTCGTCTGCAGGGCATCACTCACCTCAAAGTCATCGCGCACTACCTTTTTCAGCTTGTCGAAGCGAACGAATGGCACACCATGGACAAGCGCGGCTCGATACATGTGCACCAAGGGAATCTGAGACAGTAGCGATGCGTGGCCTCGGCGGGCGCGCCCTTGGTCGCCTGGCCCATAGCCGCCGCCCACGTCCGAGTGCACGCCAGGAAAAAGCCATTCCTCGACGTTATTGCCGGCGACGCGCGTCAGCGGAAAGTTCATGCGGATTTCATGCGCAGCCATCAGGTGCACGGTCTTCTTCACGATGGCCGGCAGGGGCGTCAGAATCTCCGCCGCCCAGCTCGAATGGCCGCTCAGCATCCACAGGCTGAACTGCGCATTCATGGACGCGGACGTGCCCACGGTTGCGACCGAATCGAACAAGCCCAGGAACTTGATTTCCGTGTCGATCGCGCCAAGGAATTTTCCGTCTTGCAGCGTATCCTGGTACCAGTAACAAAACGCCCGTGCCTCCACGGCGCCGCGAGAGAACCCGAACACCGACAGGGTGACCTTGGGCACGCTCGGCAACGGTTTGGACAGCAGGCGCTCGCGCAACTTCTGCGACAACCCGTCCGATAGCGCCTTAAACCACTCATGCCGGTTGACGGGCGCCAACTCAGGGTCGGGCCGCTGGTGGTGGTCAACATTGTCCTCATAGTCCTGGATGAGGGACTTCATTTCTTCTGGCCTCAGCATTGGCTGATCGTCAAAGGCTGTGCGATGTACGGCGTTATAGACCTGCATCACAGCCCACAGTATGCGCGCCTGCCCGCCCTTGGCGAAGGCCTTCCCCTCGTCAGTTTCCGTCCCCTCGCCTATTTGCTCAAACGGCGTGCCAACGCCCGGCATATAGAAGCGGAAGTACTGGTTACTGTTTTCCGGGCAGTTGTCCTCGATATCGGGATGTGCGAGATAGAGTCGGACAACATTGCTGTGGTTGCGCTTCTCCGGCGGGCTGTCATCGTAGTCCCGCTGCATGTTGTTGTTTGTGCCATCGAAGAACAGGCCGACATTGACAGCGTGATGGCAGTTCGGCCCGGCGCCTCGCCTGAAACACAGCGCCTCGGGTCGGTTGTCGTCAAGGTTATCTTCCTCTTCGAGTGTCAGCCGGCAGTACTCCGCCGCCGGGGCATATTGAGTGCGGATGCTCGGGCTGTTGACTGGCTGGGTCATCGCTTCTCTCCGCTGCGCTGCTCGCTGGGGCGAACCGGATAGGGAATGGGATGTAGACTGCTGCGAGGGCCGGGATTTGATACGACCACACGGATCACATCGTTCGGGAAGAAGTGCGCGTACACGTCGCCGGGCTCCGTATAGGGCTCGACCGGGACGCCTTTTTTGATTTTCCAGTTATGCCTGCTGCCATCGTCCAGCGTTAGGTCGTATTTCACATCGACAGTCAGACCTGGCCGGTAGGCACGAGGCAGGCGCACGCAGCACGTGCCAGCGCCAGCGGCCCCGTATGCACTTGCATTTGCACCAAAGGCACCATTGATGGTGAAACCGTAAAGATATTGGCTGGGATGGGTGACCGCACCGAGCGAAGCATTGATATAGGACTTGTCGTCGTCGCGCGTCGACAGTCCGCCACCGCTGGCGCAGGCAGACAGTAAGACGCTAATCAGGCAGGCAAAAATCAGGCTGCGTCGTCGTAGCATGGGTAATCTTCCTTTGCGGGTTGTGTCGCGCACGTAGCGCGACAGGGACTTCAACAAATCGGACAGGGAAGCTTCCTTGCGGCTCGCGGGCAGAAGCGCCTGCTGAACAGGCCGGCATTGACAACGTAATGGCAGTTCGGCCCGGCGCCTCGCCGGAAGCACAGTGCTTCGGGTCGCCTATCGTCCAGGTGATCTTCCTATTCGAGCGTCAGCCGGCAGTTCTCCGCCGCCGGGGCATATTGCGTGCGAATGCTTGGGCTATTGAGTGGCTGGTTCATTGGCCACCTCTGCGGTGCAGATTGGGATCTGCTGGAAAAGGAATCGGATGATCCTTTCCAAATGGATAGACGTCGGTAACTACCACGCGGATTTCGTCATTGGGAAAAAAATGCACGTACACACTGCCCAGCTTCGTGTACGGCTCGACTGGGACGCCTTTCTTCGTTTTCCAGTTATGCCGACTGCCATCATCCAGCGTCAGGTCGTACTTCACATCGACAGTCAGGCCTGGCCGGTAGGCACGGGGCAGGCGCACGCAGCACGTGCCAGCTCCAGCGGCCCCGTATGCACTTGCATTTGCACCCAAGGCACCA
>NZ_JFJW01000012.1:0-14391 GCF_000611125.1 Cupriavidus sp. SK-4 | reverse complement strand
CGAGCGAAGCATTGATATAGGACTTGTCGTCATCGCGCGTGGACAGTCCGCCGCCGCTGGCGCATGCAGACAATAAGACGCTAATCAGGCAGGCAAAAATCAGGCTGCGTCGTCGTAGCATGGGTAATCTTCCTTTGTGAGTTGTGTCGCGCACTCAGCTCGGCAGGAACTTCAACAAATCGGTCAGGGAAGCTTCCTTGCTGCTCGCGGACAGCAGCGCCTGCTGTACGGCGGGGTCCTGTTCGCAGTCGCCGGCATAGCGCACCGCAAAGCGCGGCATACGCGAAGCGCTGCTGCTCGTCCTCGATGTCCAGACGGTCCAGCGTCGCCAGCGCCTTGCGCACGGTGTCGTATTGCTCAATGGGGCTACGCGCCAGTTGCGCGTGGTACGGGTTCTCCGACATACGTGCCAGGTGGTAGTCTGCCTCGTTTGCGCCAGACAACTGCACCAACTGCCGCTCGGTCACGCGGAAGTCCTCGGGCAATTCATCCGGCCGGGCCGGTGCCGCCTCCGGACAGCCGCTGACGGTACGGACCTGCCCATGGCGCTCAATGGTGAGCCAGACATCCATGCCGGCGAATGCGCGAGTCTGCTGCTCCGCAGTGAGCCATCCGTGCTCAGGAGGCCAGACACGGGTATCGGCAAAGCGCAGCAGCCATCGTTTCCCATCGCCGTCCGTGATGCCAGCCAAGCACATGAACTGCGCCTTGACGACCTCCGCAGGGTGGCGGCTGATCAGGAAGCCCAGCGCGGGGATTCCGCTGCAATGGGCAACAAGCGTTGCGAGACGTGGCGCAAGTGGGTCCGAGTCGCGCGGCAACTCCAGCAGACAAGGCGCCCATCGGTGCCCGCTGTCATAGCCTGGATATCCGGCGTAGACCGATAGCAGAGCCGGCCAGCCCTGTTGATGGCATAGGTCAGCGATATCCGGCACGAGCAGGCCATCGATCAGGGCATACAGTCGTGCATTCGGTGAAACCTCCAAGTGCCAGCGCAGTTTGTCCAGCAGGTCACCGGCGAGCTGCGGTGAGGAAGGTGCGACAGCAAAGAACACAGCGGAACTCCGACAGATTCAGTAAAGGAGGCACGTCGTTTCGTGCCCATCGCCGCGACCGTGCCGCATGGCAGTTGCGCATCAGCCGGGGCGATTGGCCTGGCTCAGCGCCGAGCCCTGGCGCGCGGCGAGGATCATGCACTCCACGCAGACGTCGTTGGGCATCGCCGGCTGGGGCACGGCAAGCGATTTCGGCCCCGGCATGGCGTGGCTGGCGGCATGAGCCTTCCAGGTGCCAGCGGTGCCATGCTCGATTCCACCTGCATTGATGCGGATATAGCTGCCGCCGCCATTGACGAGGATTTCCTTCCTGGCCGTGATCTCGATGCGCTCCTGCACGCTGATCAGGCGCAGCACCTTCTGCGCAATGATCTCGATGTCATCACTCTGCGCCTGGATCTCGATCTTGCCCTTTGCCGCGAACAGGCGCATGCCAGCTTTGCGCGCGAACAGCACGATCCTTTCCATGGCGCTGGCAAGCAGGCTCTTGCCTGTGGCCAGCGACAGGTGTTCGCCAGTGGTCAGCGCGGTATGCCGGTTGCTGTGCAACTGGATATCCCGTCCAGCCGTGGCGGCGATGCCGGCCGGCGCCGCCAGGACAAGGTGAGGCTTCGCAAACTCTCCCTGTTCGCCGTGTCCCTTCAATGTGTCGTGCTGCGCCTTGAGCGCGCGGGCCACGTCCGGCTGCTGGCCCTCCTGGGCGCGCTGATGGTCGGCCGCATTACCCAGCGCCTGGTGGATGTCGTGAGCATCGGCCAACCGCTGCACCGTCTCGGAAATGTCCTTGTGATAGCTGACCGCATCCGCGCGAACCTCCGCAGTCAGCAGCAGGCCCGCGCCGCCACGCACGGCCCCCCAGCCGTCGGTGCGCAGCTCGAACCCCTCGCCGCGCTTGTCCCGGCGTCCGTCGGCATCCGGGATGCGCGTGATATAGCCCAGGCTGAGCATCGAGGCCTGGTGGTCGCTGCCAAGCTGGGTCTGGATCTCGCCCTGGGTGTCGTCCTGGACGAAGGTGTTGTAGCGCTCGCCAAACAACTCCTTGCTGCGGAAGCCTGACAGCGCGTGCTGGCCGGGCAGCACCCACGGCGGCAGGTTGACGCGGTTGGGCATCCGGCCGGTGATGATCGGGCAGTCCGGATCGCCGTGCGTGAAACCGACAATCACCTCCTGACCAATGCGCGGGATGTGGCTCGCTCCGAACTGGTCGCCCTGCCAGGCCTGCGAGACGCGCACCCAGCATGAGCTGTTGGCGTCGCGCCGGCCGATGCGGTCCCAGTGCAACTGAATCTTGATGCGCCCGAATTCATCGACCCACACCTCCTCCTTCTCGGGGCCGACCACGGTGGCGGTCTGCGGCCCGTGGACGCGCGGCTTGGGCTGGGTGCGTTCCGGCCGGAAGATCTCGGCCGTGGACTGCGCCTGGAATTCGGCCTCGCAACGCCATTGCTGGCCCTGCCCTGAGGCCTCGGCCACGTCTTCGAGCTCCAGCGTGGTGGCGAACACCAGGTACTCCCGGTTGGCGGCGGTTTGCGCGAAGCCCTTGAGCGTGAAGGTGCAGCCGGGCACCACGGCCCGCACATTGCCGGCGCCGCAGACGCGGCTGCCGTGCTGGCGGATCGCCTCCATGCGGATGCGGGACAGCATGTCGCCTTCCTTCCACGGATCATTGCCGGTGGCCGGCTGGGCGTGGTCGCCGGGGTACTCGTAGATTTCCCCGTTGGCGTGCGCGGTCTCGCGCGGGCCGTGGGTGGCCACCGACAGGTCGGCCCGGGTCTTCACGAAATCGTAGTCATTGCTGGTCCACTTGCCCGACACCAGCCTGTCCTGCACGTGGAAGTCGTACAGGTGCTCAGCATCGGCCCGGTCGGAGGACGGGCGCCAGGTCAGCGTGTGATAGGCCGGACTTGCAAAGCGGCGGAAGGCCCCGTTGCCATCGGTGAGCACCAGACGGTGATGGCCGTTGCTGTGCTCGAATCCATACGAGATCCCCCACTCCTGAGTCAGGCGCTCAAAGAACTCGAAATCGGTCTCGCCGTACTGCACCTGGTATTCGCGGGTCGGATAGCGCGCGACATCGAGGCGGTTCTCGACCGGGAAGCTGTAGTCGGCCAGCAAGTCCTGCAGGATTTCGACCACGGTCTTCTGCTGGAAGATCTTGAAGTCCGAGGTGAGCGTGGCGAGGAACAGCCACGGGCGCAGCGTGAGGCGGTAGGCGAAGTGGCGCCCCTCGGGCCTCGGCCCCTCGACCTGGGTCACGATGCCGGTGATCTCGCGCGTGCCGGCGCCGAGGTGGCCGGCGGGGCCGGTGCCCGCGCCGTCGAGCTCGATCTCAAGCGTCAGTTCCTTGCCCTGCATCGCCGCCAGATCGAGATTGGCGGCCGGCCCCGACAGCCGGTGCAGTTCGTCCGGCGTTTTGAGATCGACCGTATAGGTGAAGAGGCTGTTCAGGTCCTCGGTGCCCTGCACACGGGCCACAGTCAGCGCGACTTGGCCGAGGATCTGGGGCAGGCTGTCGCCGCTCAGGGTGACGGTACGAGAGGAAAATGGCAATTGGCTACCCATGCAAGCACGCTCCGTGAGAATGGATTGGTAGCTGCTACTGGCAGCCAATGATTGACTAGTTTGTGTGGCAATCGCTGCGCCCGCATTCAATCAAGGCGCATCAATACAAGGGGAAGAATATGGAAGGCCGTGTACAGCGGTAAATCAGGCCATTCCTAAAAGTGACTCGCTTTTTCTGAATTCCCCTCCATCTCAGGAAGTAGGCAAGAAACGCATCGCCAGCGAAGCAGCCCACACCCGCCAAGCCCTACCCAATTGCCCCTCGTCTAGGGTTCCCCCTTGGTTGACTCAACCTCGCTCCCTCAATAATATATTATGAATATTACGTTCATTTTTGAACATCAACAGCCAAGCTAGCAGCCGCTGCCGTCTGCCAGCCCAACTCCCAGCAGGTAGACAAATGCCCCTCAAGATCGGAATCAACGGCGCCGGCATCGGCGGCTTCGCCGCAGCCATCGCACTGCGCAAGCTCGGCCTGGACGCCATCGTCTACGAACAAGCCCCCCGCTTCGCCCGCGTAGGCGCCGACATCAACCTGACCCCCAACGCCGTACGCGCGCTCGACGGGCTAGGCATCGGCGACGCCCTGCGCGAAACCGCCGCACGCCCCAGCCACCGCATCAGCCGCACGTGGGACACCGGCGAAGAAACTTCCCGCCTGCCGATGCAGGAAGACGCCGAGCGCCGCTACGGCGCCCCGCAGCTGACCATGCACCGCGCCGACCTGATGACCGCACTGGAAGCCGCCGTGCCGGCCGAATGCGTGCGCCTTGGCCACAAGGCCGTGGCCATCGAGCCGCATGCCGATGGCGCCACGCTGCGCTTCGCCAACGGTGCGCAGGAGCGCGTCGACGTGCTGGTAGGCGCCGACGGCATCCACTCGACCGTGCGCACCGCCTTGTTCGGCCAGGAAAGCCCGATCTTCACCGGCGTGGTGGCCTACCGCGCGGTCGTTCCCGCCGAGCGCCTCGCCTGCGTGCCCAACCTGGGCGCCTTCACCAAATGGTGGGGCCCCGACGCCGCCACGCAGATCGTCACCTTCCCGCTCAACCGCGGCCGCGACATCTTTATCTTCGCCACCGTCGCGCAGGAAGCCTGGCGCCATGAGTCCTGGACCACGCCGGGCCGCGTGCAAGACCTGCGCAGCGCCTATGCCGGCTTCCACGCCGAGGCGCGCGCACTGCTCGATGCCTGCGACGAGGTGCTGATCTCCGCGCTGTACGTGCGCGACCCGCTGCCGGCATGGTGCGCCGGCCCGCTCACGCTGATGGGCGACGCCTGCCACCCGATGATGCCGTTCATGGCACAGGGCGCCGGCATGGCGATTGAAGACGGCGTGGTGCTGGCGCGCTGCCTTGCCGATGCCGCACCCGGCGGTGCCGCAGGCGTGCCCGCCGCGCTGGCACGCTACCAGGCCGCACGCCACGAACGCACCAGCCGCATCCAGATCGGCTCGCGCAGCAATGCCTGGCTGAAGGAAGGCGGCAATGCCGACTGGGTGTACGATTACGACGCCTGGAACGTCGCCCTCGGCTGAAGCCGCGGCGATNTCTTTCCCCCCAGCCAGCACGGCCGCCTGCGCGGCCGTTTTCCGTTGACAGCAGACACCACCATGCCCAAGTCCCGCCCACTGCCTGACCTTGCCGACGATGGCGATACCGAAGACGCCCGCGAAGCCCAGCTGGTCTCGCCGGTGATCCGCGGCCTGCGCCTGCTGCGCTTCATCGCCGAGGGCGGCGCCACCGCCAACCTGAGCGAAGTGGGCCGGCGCATCGACGTGAACCGCGTCACCGTGATGCGGCTGCTGGATACACTGGAGCATGAGGGCATGGTGGAACGCCTGCCGCAAGGCGGGCACCAGGTCGGCTTCAATTTCCTGAAGCTGGCCTCGCGCGTGCTGGCCAGCAATGACCTGACCAGCTTTGCCGCACGCGTGCTGGCGCGGCTGAGCGCATCGCTGCAGCTGTCGGCCTACCTGGCCGTGCGCGATGGCGGCGATGCACTCTACCTGCTGCGGCAGATGCCCGCGGCCTCGCTGGTCAGCAATATCCAGGTGGGCAGCCGCGTGGCCGCACACCTGACAACGCCGGGGCGGATGCTGATTGCCGAGCTGCCGCCGGAGACGCTGCGCGAGCTGCTGGGGCCCGATCCCCTGCCGACGGTCACCGGCCAGAGCCCGGCCACGCACGCCCGGCTGGCCGACATCCTTGCCGCCGACCGCGAACGCGGCTGCGCCTGGAGCTTTTCCGCCTATGAGCCGGGCATCGATTCCTGCGCGGCACCGGTGCGCGGCGCCGACGGCGACGTGATCGCCGCCATCAGCGTGGCGGGACCGCAGCAGCGCTTTGACGCCGATGGCGCGCTGCGCGAGCGCGTGGAGAAAGAAGTCAGGCAGGCAGCGCGCGACCTGTCGGGCCTGATGGGATACCGCAGCGCCGCTACTCCGCGGTAATCCCGTACGCCTTGATCAGCTTCGCCCACGCCGCGGTTTCCTCGCGGATGCGGGCCTCGAGCGCCTGCGGCGTGCTGCCCACCGGCTCCATGCCCTGGCGCTGCAGTTCGGCCCGCACCGCGGGCGTGGCCAGCAGCGCGCGCACGTCGGCGCTGAGCGCATCGGCCTCCGGCTGCGGCGTGGCCCTGGGCACCAGCAGCGCATACCAGGAACTGACGTCGATGCCGGGCACGCCCTGCTCGGCCAGCGACGGCACGTTCGGCGCGGCCGGCGAGCGCCTGGGCTGCGTCACCGCCAGGGCGCGCAGCGCGCCAGACTGGATGAACGGCGCCAGCGTCGGCCACGTGCCGAACAGCATCGGCACCTGCCCGCCCACCACGTCGTTGAGCGCCTGCGTGGTGCCTTTATAGGGCACGTGCAGCAGTATGATGCCGGCCTTGTTGCGGAACAGTTCGCCAGCCAGGTGCAGGCCGCTGCCGACACCCGGGCTGGCATAGCCCAGCGGCTTGCCGGACTTCTCTGCCTGCTGTGCCAACTTGACCAGGTCCTGCACGGAATTCGCCTTCACCGACGGATGCACCGCCAGCACGTTGGGCGAGCCCGCCAGCAGCGACACCGGCCGGAAATCACGCTCGACGTTGTAGCTCAGCGCCGGCATCAGCGTCGGGTTGATGGTCAGGTTGCCCGCCGGGGCCACCAGCAGCGTGCAGCCGTCGCCCGGTGCGCGCCGCACCGTGTCGATGCCGATATTGCCGTTGGCGCCAGGCTTGTTGTCAACCACGAACGGCGTGCCGCGCCGCTGCTGCAGCCCGTGCGCCAGCGTGCGCGCGAGCTGGTCTGCCGGCCCGCCGGCCGGGAACGGCACCACGATGCGCACATTGGCGCAGCCGGCGGCTTGCACCGCCTGCCACGGCACGCACGCCGCCAGCACAGCGGCCAGCGCCGTGCCGGCCAGCCATTGCCGCCGGCGCGGCGGCCTGTTGTATGTCTTGCATTGCTGCATATTGCTTCCCATCGGATGGCAGGCGGCGCGCGTTGCCGTCACGCGAACGGCTTCGGCACCTCCGGCCGGTAGTCGAGCAGTCGCGACAGCTCGGCCGCCGCCCGCCTGACCTGTTCCACCACGTTGTCGAGCTGCTCCGGATCGATGCGCGAGGCCGGGATTGTCGCGCCCAGCGCCGCCACCACCTTGCCGCTGCGGTCGCGCACCGGCGCCGCGATGGTGGAGATACTGGCCTCGAAGAACCCTTCATGCAGCACATAGCCGCGCTGGCGGTCGCGCTGGACCATGTCGTACAGCTCTTCGACGGTACGCGGCGTGCTTTCGGAATACACCTCCAGGCGCTCCTCCGGATACAGCGCGCGCAGTTCCGCCAGCGACAGATCCTCCAGCAGCACGCGGCCCAGCACTGTGGCGTGCGCCGGCAGCCGGGTGCCGACGTTGACCGTGCTGGCAAACGGGCGCGAGGCCACCGACTTGGCCACGTAGACGATGGAGCGGCCGTCACGCACCACCAGGTTGCACGGATAGTGGATCTCGTCGCGCAGCCGGTCCAGCAGCGGGCGGCCCAGCTCGGTCAGCTCCAGCGAGGCCAGGTAGTCAAAGCCCAGCCGCAGCACCGCCATGCCCAGGCGGAACTCGCGCCCGCCGTCGGTGCGCTCGACGAAGCCCATTATTTCCAGCGTTGCCAGCAGCCGGAACACGGTCGAACGGGGCACCTTGAGCCGGCGCGCCAGCTCGGCCGCCGACAAGGTGCGCTCACGGCTGCTGAATTCGGCCAGCAGCCGCAGGCCGCGCTCCAGCCCCGGCACGATGTACTTGTCCTGGGCGCTCTCCGGGGCGCCCTCCTGGCCGCTTTCCTGCGTGTCTTCCTGCGGCGAATCGGTCGTCATGGTCTGTCTCTGCAATATTCGGTCTTGGCGTAACGCTCTCATATATCACGCCTGCACCCCGTAGGGTACCCGTATTGCCGGCAGACCCCGCCCTGGGCCCACCTATGCCCCTGGGCGCAGGTAGTCGCGCAGCCAGGCCGCGCATTGCTCGCCCTGGGCGGCGGGCCACCGCACCACGATGGTCTCGTCGCGGCGGCGCAGCTCGACGCAGATGTCCGACAGCGGCCCGCGCGCGGCCTCGCCGCGCCCGAACAGCCGCGAGAACAGCCCGCCGGCGGCGGGTGCCGGCGGCGCGGACCGCGTCGGCAGCACCGCATGACCGTTGACCGCCGCGGCCGATGCAACTGCTGCCGCGGGTGCGGACTTCGCCGCCGGCTCGGGCGCTGCCTGCGCCCCCTGCGGCGACAGCCGCGCCAGCAGGTTGGCGCCGAACTCGTCCCACATGCGGTCGGCCTTGGTCTTCATCACGCTCAGGCCGAAAGTGCCCAGCCGACCCAGCACGTCCACCTGCACCTTGATGCTCAGTTGCGTGCCACCATCGTCCAGCGCGGTCAGGAAGAGCTCGCTCGACTGCCGCAGCGAGCTGGCCACCGAGGCGTCCTCGCCAGTGCCCTCGGTGCGCAGGTAATGCGGCACGCGCGTCTCGACGATCTTTGTATGCAGCCGGAAGCGCGCGTTGATGAAGGCGATCTTGACCGCCATGTGCGCGATGTACTCGACATCGCTCAGCACTTCGATCGATTCCATGCCGGGCACGCACGCGCCCATCACGTTGGGATCGAGCAGCAGTTCCCACACGCGCGCCGGCGGCGCCGCGGTGACCAGGGTCTTTTCAATTTCCACGCATTTTCTCCGCGGCGGACAGGACCGATTCAACGATGCCGATATAGCCGGTGCAGCGGCACAGGTTGCCGTTCAGGCCGTGACGGACCTCGTCTTCGGTCGGGTTGGGGTTGTTGGCAAGCAGCGCGCACGAGGCCATCAGGAAGCCCGGCGTGCAATAGCCGCACTGCAGCCCGCCGTTGTCCATGAAACACTGCTGCAGCGGATGCAGCTGGCCGTCGGCGGCCAGCCCTTCCACCGTCATCACATGGCGCCCGCGCGCCTGCACGGCGAGCATCAGGCAGGACTTGACCACCTCGCCGTCGACCAGCACGGAGCAGGCGCCACAGATGCCGGTCTCGCAGCCGCGCTTGGTGCCGGTCAGGTTCAGGTCGTCGCGCAGCAGGTCGGACAGCAGGCGCCGCGCCGGCACCTCCACCTGGTGTTCTTCGCCGTTGACGGTGAGTTCGATGCTGACTTGGTTCATGAAGACTCCTTACTCCGATGCCACGCCGAACAGCTCGGCAATGGTGCGGCGCGCGACTACTCGCACCATCTCGCGCCGGTAGCTTTCGGACCCGCGCATGTCCGAGACCGCGTTGATGTCCGCGGCGACAATGGCGGCCGTTTCCTCGGCCAGTTCCGCGGTGACGGCCTTGCCGGCCAGCAGCGCTTCGGCGCGGCGCAGCCGGGCCGGGATCGGCGTGGACGCGCCCACCGCCAGCCGCGCCTCGACGCAGAACGCGCCCTCGCGCCGCACCGCCAGTGCCACGCTGGCCAGCGGCCGGTGCTCGGCGGCGGTGCGCAGGAAGCGCGCATAGCGGCCATCGGCGCCGGCACCCGGCGCCGGCAAGCGGATCTGCGTGACGATCTCGTCCGGCGCCAGTGCCGTGACGTAGTAGTCGACCAGGAAGTCCTCGATATCGATCTCGCGCTCGCCGCCTCGGCCGCTGACCACGATCCGTGCACCCAGCGCCATCAGGCAGCCCGGCGGATCGGTGGCGGGGTCGGCATAGCAGAGGTTGCCGCCGATGGTGCCCTGGTTGCGCACCTGCGGATTGGCCACGCGCGAGGCCATGCTGGCCAGCATCGGGTAGCGCGCCTGCACCAGCGGCGAGCGCGCCACCTCGGCATGCAAGGTCAGCGCGCCGATGCGCAGGCCCTCGCGCGCATCGAAGGTGATGCCGCGCAGCGCATCGAGCCGGCCCAGCGAGACCAGGTGGCCAGGCGTCAGCATGCGCTGGCGCATGCCGAGCATCAGCGCGGTGCCGCCGGCAAGGATGCGGCAACTGTCGCCCAGCTCGGCCAGCATCTGGCTGGCCTCGGCCACGGTGGCCGGCTCAAGGAATGCAAAGTCACGCATGGGCGGCCTCCTTCTGCTTCAGTTCGCGCAGGCCCGCCAGCACCTTCTCCGGCGTGATCGGCAGCGACTGGATGCGCACGCCCACGGCGTCGAACACGGCATTGGCAATCGCCGCCGCGCCCGGCAGGATCGCGGTTTCGCTGGCGCCCTTGGCACCATAGGGGCCGTTGGGGTCGTTCGATTCCACCACGTCGGTACGCAGCATCGGCACCGCGTCGGCGGTAGGCATGGTGTAGTCGGCAAAGTTGCCGTTCATCAGGCGGCCATCCTCGTATTGCAGGTTCTCGTACAGGGTCCAGCCGATCGCCTGCACGGTCGCGCCGTGGGTCTGGCCGTGCACGGCGAGCGGGTTGATGGCCTTGCCGCAGTCGTCGGCGACAAAGCTGTCGATCACGGTGACCTGGCCGGTGCCGGTGTCGACTTCCACTTCCACCGCCTGTGCCGCGAAGGAGTGCGCGGGCGCGACGTTGCCGTAGTAGTCGGCGTCATGCATCACCGTGGGCGCGTCATAGGTGGCGCGCACATGGATGCCCTCGCCGCCGTGGCGGAAGATATGCAGCCGCGCGATCTCCGCCAGCGTGGCGGACTTGTCGGGCTGGCCCGGCGCGGCGATGCGGCCATCGGCAATCTCCAGTTGTTCCGCGTCCACGCCAAGCTTCTCCGCCGCGAGTGCCAGCAGTTTCTGGCGCGCCTCGCGCGCAGCGCGCAGCACGGCGTTGCCGGCGATGATGGTCACGCGCGACGCCAGCGAGCCCAGGCAGAATGGCGCGGTATCGGTGTCGGGCGCCATCACGGTCACGTGCGACAGCGGGACGCCCAGTTCCTGCGCGCAGATCTGGCTGAGCATGGTGTTGGCGCCCTGCCCCATGTCGCACTCGCTGGTCTGCAGCATCGCGCGCCCGTCCTCGTTGACCTTGAGCAGGATGGTCGAGCCGTCCCAGTTGCCCAGCGTGCGGTTGCCGCTGACGTGCATGGCCGCGGCAATGCCCACGCCGCGCCGGCGCGTGCCGGTGCCGCGCGGGGCGGCGCGCTTCTCGTCCCAGCCGATGGCCTTGCGGGTCATGTCCAGGCACTCGGCCATGCCGGTGCTGCTGATCTTCCAGCCATGCACGCTGGTCTCGCCGGCGCCGATCGCGTTGCGCTTGTGCACCTCCACCGGGTCCATGCCGACCATCCTGGCCAGCACGGTCAGGTGGCAGTTCAGCGGAAACTGCATCTGCTGCCCGCCAAAGCCGCGGAAGGCGCCGCGCGGCGGGTTGTTGGTATAGGCCATCACCGCATGCGAGCGCACGTTTTGCACGCGGTGCATGTTGTCGCTACGCATGGCGGTGACATGCATCACATCGCCGGCAAGCCCGGAGTAGGCGCCGCATTCGGCCGTGATGCGCACATCCTTGGCCAGGATCACGCCGTCCGCCGACAGCCCCATGCGCAGCCACACTTTCATCGGCACGCTGGCGCGCGCGCCCTGGAAGTCATCCAGCCGGTTGTTGACCAGCCGCACCGGGCGCTCCAGCCGGCTGGCCAGGAAGGCGCAGATCAGGCTGTTGTTCTCCTCGACGATCTTGGCGCCGAAGCCGCCGCCGGTAGTGGCCTGCACCACGCGGATGGTCGAGACCGGCCGGTCCAGCGCCTCGGCCAGCCGCGCGCGCGCCAGGAACACGGACTGGGTCGAGGCCCACAGCGTGAGCCGCCCGTTGCCGTCCTGCGCCGCCACCGAGGCCATCGGCTCGAGGTAGCCCGGGTACTGCGAGTGCATGTCGTAGGTGGCCTCATACACCGCGGCGCAGGCGTCAAACGCGGCATCCACGTCGCCCCGCACGATGCGCATCTCGTGGCCGATATTGCGCGTGCCGGCATGGATCTCGGGCGCGCCATCGGCCAGCGCCGCTGCCGGCGTCAGCAGCGCGGGCAGCGCCTCATACTCGATGCGGACCAGGTCCAGCGCATCGCGCGCGATCTCCTCGCTGACCGCCACCACCGCGGCCACTTCCTCGCCGACGTGGCGCACCACGCCGCAGGCCAGGATGCGCTGCTCCTTGCGGTGCGGACCCCAGTTGCGGGCGGGCACATCGTGCCCGGTCATCACCAGCTTGACGCCGGGCAGCGCCTTCGCCGCGGCGGTGTCGATGCGCACGATACGCGCGTGCGGGTGCGGGCTGCGCAGCACCTTGGCGTGCAGCATGCCGGGCAACTTGATGTCGCCGGCATACTGCGCGCGCCCCATGACCTTTTCCCGCGCGGTCACCTGCGGCGTGGAGCTTCCCACGATGGCCTTGCTCATGCCGGCCTCCTGCTTGTCTGGTTGCATGAATGCGATGCGGTGCCCTGCGTCATTCCGCCGTGATCGCGAGGTCGCGGATCACCTTGCCCAGCCGCTCGTAATCGGCCGCGTTGACCTTTTCCAGCGCGGCCGGGGCGCCGCCCACCGGGCTGGCGCCGAAGGTGGCCATCTTCTCGGTCACGTCGGGCAAGCGCAGCACGTCGTTGAGCTGCTGGTTCAGCACCTTGACCACCTCGGGCGGCGTGCCCTTGGGCGCCATCACGCCATGCCAGGCGCCGACCACCACGTCCTTGTAGCCAAGCTCGGCCAGCGTCGGCACGTTGGGCAGCAGCGGCGAGCGCTTTGCGTCCGTGATCGCCAGCGGGATCAGCCGGCCGGTGTTGATGTACTGCGCCACCGGGCCCAGCGTGACGTAGGCAAAGTTCACGTGCCCCGCCACCACGTCGTTGACCGCCGGCGCCACGCCCTTGTACGGCACGTGCTGGATCTTCACGCCCGCGGCGCGGTTCAGCATCTCGCCGGCGATATGCATCGGCGAACCCGCGCCCGGGCTGCCATAGGTCAGCGTCTTGCCGCCCCTGGCCGCGGCAATCATCTCGCCGACGGTCTTGATACCCGCCTGCGGGTTGGCCACCAGCAGCACCGCCTGCACCGCGGTCTGGATCACGGGAGTGAAGCCGTGCAGCGGGTCATAGCTGGCCGACGGCGCCAGCTTGAGCACCATCGGCGCCAGCGTGAAAGGGTTGGGCGTGTACAGCAGCGTGTAGCCGTCCGCCGGCGCGCGGCTGACGAAGCTGGCGCCGACCACGCCGCCGGCGCCGGGGCGGTTCTCGACAATGACCGGCTGCTTCAGGCGCGCCGACAGCTTGTCGGCATAGAGCCGGGCCATGGCGTCGGTGTCGCCGCCAGGCGGATAGGCCACGACCATGGTCACGGTCTTGGCCGGATACGCGGCGGTGGCCAGCGCGCTGCCCGCGGCAAGCGCGAGCGCGGCCATGGCAGTGGCGGCAAGCAAAAGGCGGGGGCGTTCGTGTCTCATCAACAGCTCCTGTGGGGGCGCATTCGCGGTTGGAGTGGGCTGTTGTGCGCACCGCGAAAACAGGGTTGGCTCGGGTTACAACACTATCGGTTGTTTTATTAGTAAAACGTACGTTCACACCAGGAACATTGGTAATCCTAGGTCGCCAATATTGACAACTCAACTTACGTTAAACACCTATTGACATGACTTAGTTTGTTTAATTCTTTCGTATGGCACGAAAGCGACACCCAGTGGCGGAATTGGCGAGCGCCTGTGAGACAATCGGGCCCGCCAACCGGCCCGAACTCCGCGGCCGGCAGACCCTGACCAAGAGGAACGCATGCCCCGTGACGCCGCGCCCGCCAACGGCCAGCCCGCGCCAGACACCGACAACACCAGCCCCTGGACCGACCTCGACGAGGCCGGCAGCGGCCTGACTGTCGACAATTTCCTGACCACGATGCTGAGCCAGCTGGTCACCGCGCTGCGCAGCACGGTGACCAAGCCCTATGCGGAACAGTTCGGCCTGACCGTGCCGGAGTGGCGCATCCTGGCGCTGCTGGCGCACGCGCGCGAGCTGCCGTTTGCCGAACTGGTGACCCAGTCGACCTCGGACAAGGCGCTGGTGAGCCGCACGCTGCGGCTGCTGGAGGATCGGGGATTGGTGCGGCTGACCTCAGCCGGCAACACGCCGCGCAAGAAGCTGATCTGCGCGATCAGTGAAGCCGGTGCCGCGCTGCACGACCAGGTGATGCCGCTGGCGCGGCGGGGGCAGGCGCAGGTGATCCGGCAGTTGTCGCCGGAGGAGCGGGAAGCGGTTTATTTGGGGTTGAGGAAGTTGTTGAGGGGGCAGGAATGATCTCGGCCTGAGGGGGCCACGGCGTGACTCCGTGCGGTCGGTTGTCGCTCTTGGCGGGCGTGGCTGTTTCGCCGGCGTAG
>NZ_JFJW01000011.1:139-50252 GCF_000611125.1 Cupriavidus sp. SK-4 | reverse complement strand
TGAGCACTTGACACGGTCAATACATATCAGTCCACTGGACTAGCCGGCGTAAGCCATGGCGCGGCGATACCATTCATGGAAATGCTGCATGCCGTCTTCCATCGGCGACTGGTACGGCCCGACCTCGCTGGTGCCGCGCTTGAGCAGCGCCAGCCGGCCGGCGTCCATGCGCTCGGCGATCTCGTCGTCCTCGATGCAGGTTTCCATGTAGGCGGCGCGCTCGGCCTCGACGAACTCGCGCTCGAACAGCGCGATTTCCTCGGGGTAGTAGAACTCCACCACATTGCGCGTCTTGCGCGGGCCGACCGGGTGCAGCGTCGAGATCACCAGCACGTTCGGGTACCACTCCACCATGATATTGGGGTAGTAGGTCAGCCAGATCGCGCCGTGCTTGGGCAGCACGCCGTCGTTGAAGCGCAGCACCGCGTCGTGCCACTTCTGGTACGTCGGGCTGCCGGGGCGCTTCAGGCCGGCATGCAGGCCCACGGTCTGCACGCTGTGCCACTCGCCGAACTCCCACTTGAGGTCGTCGCATGAGACGAAGCTGCCCAGCCCCGGGTGGAACGGCACGACGTGGTAGTCCTCCAGATAGACCTCGATAAAGGTCTTCCAGTTGTAGTCGCACTCGTGTACCTCGACGTGGTCCAGCATGTAGCCGTCGAAGTTCAGGTCCTGCGCCACGCCCAGCCTGGCCAGGTCGGCGCGCACGTCGCGCTTGCCGTCGAACAGCAGGCCGTTCCAGTTCTGCAGCGGCGAGCGCTTCAGGTGCAGGCAGGGTTGCTTGTCGAAATGCGGCGCGCCGAGCAGCTCGCCCTTCAGGTCGTAGGTCCAGCGGTGCAGGGGGCAGACGATGTTCTGCGCATTGCCGCGGCCGTTGAGCATGATGGCCTGGCGGTGGCGGCAGACGTTGGACATCAGTTCGATGCCGGCGGCGTTGCGTACCAGCATGCGGCCTTCGTCCTCGGCCCTGAGCGTGTGGTAGTCGCCGACTTCCGGAACCATCAGCTCGTGGCCGATATAGCCCGGGCCATTCCTGAACAGCAGTTCGAGTTCTTGTTGATGCAGTGCTTCGTCGAAATAGACGCCGACGGGCAGTTGCGAATCAGCCGGCGCCAGGTTGAGCGCGGTGCTGAGATTGGACATTATCCCCACTCCCAGATGAACAGGTGAAAGCAGTGAACAACCCAACCATCGAAAATTGAATCGATTTGGGAAAGACAGCCGCCAGGTCGGGAGAGACTCCGTACACCCCTGGCGGCGAACGGGGGATTGTACCCGACCCAAAAAGTTAAGGGCCTGATTTTTTTGCCTTTTTAGCGAAAAAGTCGACCCGGGTCGTCATCTGGGTGCCGTACCGGCCTCATTCGGAAAGACGACCCGAGCGCACAAGTCACTTCTGTGGTTTGTGCACCCCGATAGGTCCACGCCGACCGTGCGCAAGGATGGGGCAAGCTCCCGCTTTGGCGTAAAATCCGGGCTTCCCCATCCGGGTTTCCCCCGGGGTCCTTGATTCCAGGTCCTGATATGCCAAAAACGACGACCGCTCCGGTCCAGACCGACAACACCGCCGACACCAGCGCATCGGCGCCGCCCGCTTCCTACGAAGCGGCGATGGCCGAGCTGGAAACGCTGGTGGCCAGCATGGAAAGCGGCGAACTGCCGCTGGAGGCATCGCTGGCGGCCTACCGCCGCGGCGCCGAGCTGGTGCGCTACTGCCAGCAGAAGCTGGAGCGGGTCGAGCAGCAGGTCCGCGTGCTGGAGGGCGATGTGCTCAAGCCCCTGGCCGGCGAGGGCAATGGCGCCAACGGCGCACTGGGGGCGGACGAGGCATGAGTGACTTTGCCCAATGGATGCAGGCCCAGGGCGCCCGCACCGAGGCCGCCCTGCAGGCGGCGTTGCCTGCTGCCGACACCGTGCCGCATACGCTGCACGAAGCCATGCGCTATGCTGCACTGAGCGGCGGCAAGCGCGTGCGGCCGCTGCTGGTGCATGCCGCCGGCGAAGTCAGCGGGGCGGCCCCGGCCGCCTGCGACGCGGCGGCCTGCGCGGTGGAGATGATCCACGCCTATTCGCTGGTGCACGACGACATGCCCTGCATGGACGACGACGACCTGCGCCGCGGCCGGCCCACCGTGCACAAGGCCTATGATGAGGCCACCGCATTGCTGGTTGGCGACGCGCTGCAGACCCAGGCCTTTATCGTGCTGGCCGGTGCCGGGGCGATCGCGCCCGCGGCGCGGCTGCAGCTGGTGGCCGAGCTGGCGCTGGCGTCGGGCTCGACCGGCATGGCCGGCGGCCAGGCGATCGACCTGCAGAACGTGGGCCGCGCCATGACGCGCGAGGCGCTCGAGGCCATGCATCGCATGAAGACTGGCGCGCTGTTGCGCGCCAGTGTGCGCATGGGTGCGCTATGTGGTGAAATCGACGCCCAGGGACTGGCTGCGCTGGACCGCTATGCGGCGGCAGTGGGATTGGCGTTCCAGGTGGTTGACGATATTCTGGACGTCACTGCCGATACCGCCACGCTCGGCAAGACCGCCGGCAAGGACGCCGCCAATGACAAGCCGACCTATGTTTCGCTGATGGGGCTTGACCCGGCACGCGCACTTGCCGGGACGCTGCGCGCCGACGCACACGAGGCGCTGGCCGGCTTTGGCGAGCGCGCGGACCGCCTGCGGGACCTGGCGGACCTGATCGTGCTGCGCACACACTAAACAGAGAGCCGGCCGAACGGACATCATGACCTACGCACTCCTCAACAAGATTGACGCCCCCGCAGACCTGCGCAAGCTCGACCGGCGTGAGCTCCAGACCCTGGCGGACGAACTGCGCGCCTATGTGCTGGAGTCGGTCTCGCAGACCGGCGGCCACCTGTCGTCCAACCTGGGCACGGTCGAGCTGACCATCGCGCTGCACTATGTCTTCAACACCCCGGACGACCGGCTGGTGTGGGACGTGGGCCACCAGAGCTACCCGCACAAGATCCTGACCGGGCGCCGCGAGCGCATGGGCACGCTGCGCCAGTGGGGCGGCATCTCGGGCTTCCCGCGCCGCAGCGAGAGCGAATACGACACCTTCGGCACGGCGCATTCGTCGACCTCGATCTCGGCCGCGCTGGGCATGGCGCTGGGCGCGCGCACGCTGGGCGAGAAGCGCGTCTCGGTGGCGGTGATCGGCGACGGCGCCATGACCGCGGGCATGGCCTTCGAGGCCCTGAACAACGCCGGCGTCTACAAGGACCTGCCGCTGGTGGTGGTGCTCAACGACAACGACATGTCGATCTCGCCGCCGGTGGGCGCGCTCAACCGCCACCTGGCGCGGCTGCTGAGCGGCCAGTTCTACGCGGCCACCAAGAAGGGCATCGAGAAAGTCCTGTCGGTGGCGCCGCCGGTGCTGGAGTTCGCCAAGCGCTTCGAGGAACATGCCAAGGGCATGATGGTGCCGGCCACGCTGTTCGAGGAATTCGGCTTCAACTACATCGGCCCGATCGACGGCCATGACCTGAGCTCGCTGGTGCCGACGCTGCAGAACATCCGCGAGCGCGCGCTGGAAGGCGGCGGCCCGCAGTTCCTGCACGTGGTGACCAAGAAGGGCCAGGGCTACAAGCTGGCCGAGGCCGACCCGATCCTGTACCACGGCCCCGGCAAGTTCAATCCGGCCGAGGGCATCCGCCCGGCGGCCAAGCCGGCGCGCAAGACCTACACGCAGGTGTTCGGCGACTGGCTGTGCGACATGGCCGCGGCCGACAAGCGCCTGGTCGGCATTACCCCGGCGATGCGCGAGGGCTCGGGCATGGTCGAGTTCGAGAAGCGCTTCCCGGGCCGCTACTACGACGTGGGCATCGCCGAGCAGCACGCCGTGACCTTTGCCGGCGGCCTGGCCTGCGAGGGCCTCAAGCCGGTGGTGGCGATCTACTCGACCTTCCTGCAGCGCGGCTATGACCAGCTGATCCACGACGTGGCGCTGCAGAACCTGCCGGTGGTGTTCGCGCTGGACCGGGCCGGCCTGGTCGGCGCCGACGGCGCCACGCACGCGGGTGCCTACGATATCGCCTACCTGCGCTGCATCCCCAACATGATGGTGATGACGCCGTCCGACGAGAACGAGTGCCGTCAGTTGCTGACCACTGCGTTCCACCAGGCGTGCCCGAGCGCCGTGCGCTATCCGCGCGGCTCCGGCCCGGGCGCGGCCATTGCCGCCGAGCTCACCACCGTGCCGGTCGGCAAGGGCGTGATGCGCCGCGAGGGCGGTGCGCGCGCGGGGCATCGCGTGGGCTTCCTGGCGTTCGGCTCGATGGTGCACCCGGCCCTGGGTGCCGCCGAGGCGCTGGACGCCGCGGTCGCCGACATGCGCTTCGTCAAGCCGCTCGACGTGGAACTGGTCAAGCGCCTGGCCGCGGAGAACGACTACCTGGTGACGGTGGAAGAGGGCAGCGTGATGGGCGGCGCCGGCAGCGCCGTGCTGGAGGCACTGGCCGAGGCCGGCATCGACAAGCCGGTGCTGACGCTGGGCCTGCCCGACCGCTTCGTCGACCACGGCGACCCGGCCTATCTGCTGCAGCAATGCGGCCTGGATGCGGCCGGCATCGAGCGCTCGGTGCGCGAGCGCTTCGGGCTGGACCAGCCCAAGGTCACGGTCGCCTCGCGCGTGGCCTGATCACCTGCTGTCCCGAAGGGGATTCGGCCCTCGCACCACGAGTGCGTCCGAATTCCCTTAAACTCCCCTTTTTTGTGTTCGCAGCTGCGGGCCGGCGTGCCACTTGCCGGATCCCGTGGTTTCACACTCGTTGCGCGGCATGGATGGACTGCGAAAATGCCGCGACCGTAAGGGCTCGTGCCGCCCCACCTGGGCGCGACCCTGGAGGAAACCGTAGATGAATGACATCAATCCCGCCTTCGTCATGCCCGACGTCCAGTCGAGCCCCGACACCCGCCAGATCCCCATCCAGCGCGTCGGTGTCAAAGGCGTGCGTTACCCCGTGACCCTGAATACCCCGACCGG
Organism: Cupriavidus sp. SK-4; assembly: GCF_000611125.1. Classification (NCBI taxonomy): domain Bacteria; kingdom Pseudomonadati; phylum Pseudomonadota; class Betaproteobacteria; order Burkholderiales; family Burkholderiaceae; genus Cupriavidus; species Cupriavidus sp. SK-4. Next base: position 45,251 of record NZ_JFJW01000011.1, on the reverse strand, counting down.
CATCGTGCCGACCGTGGGCACCTTCAATCTCGACGTGCACCTGCCGGCGGACCAGAAGGGCACGCATATGTCGCGCTTCGTCGCGCTGCTGGAAGAAGAGCGCGCGCCGCTGGAGCTGGCCAGCTTCCGGCTGATGCTGGACAAGATGCTGGAAAAGCTGGAAGCCGAGGCTGGCCGCATCGAGGTCACCTTCCCGTACTTCGTCAGCAAGACCGCGCCGGTGTCGGGCGTGGAGTCGCTGCTGGACTACGAGGTCACGCTGACCGGCGAAGTGCGCAACGGCGCCACTCGCGTGTTCCTGAAGGCGCTGGTGCCAGTGACCAGCCTGTGCCCGTGTTCGAAGAAGATCTCGCAGTACGGCGCGCACAACCAGCGTTCGCATATCACCATGGACGTGGAACTGGCCGGCGAGCTGCCGGTGGAAGCGCTGGTGCGCATGGCCGAGGAAGAGGCCTCGTGCGAGCTGTGGGGCCTGCTCAAGCGCCCCGACGAGAAGTTCGTCACCGAGCGCGCCTATGAGAACCCCAAGTTCGTCGAGGACCTGGTGCGCGATATCGCCATGCGCCTGAATGCGGATGACCGTATCGTGGCCTATGTGCTGGAGGCGGAGAACTTTGAGTCGATCCACAACCACAGCGCGTATGCCGTGATCGAGCGGGACAAGCGCGTCGACTGAGCGCGTTGTCGCTGCAATGAAAAGAGCCACCGCATGCGGTGGCTCTTTCTTTGGTCCGTTTCAGGCCGCCGAAGGCAGGCGGATATCCGCCAGGTCCCAGCGCGGCGTCACGCCGTAGCTATACTCGTGCCGCGCCAGTTCGGGCGCGGCCTGCAGGCGCATCGCGCCGGCAAACGCGATCATCGCGCCGTTGTCGGTGCAGAACGCCAGGTCCGGGTAATACACGTCGATCTTGCGCTGCTTGCCCATCTGGTCCAGACGCTCGCGCAACTGCCGGTTGGCACCCACGCCTCCCGCCACCACCAGCCGCTTGTGGCCGGACTGCTTGAGCGCCGCCATCGACTTGGCGGCCAGCACGTCGACAATGGCATCGACAAAGGCGCGCGCCAGGTTGGCGCGGTCCTGCTCGCAGGTGTTGGCGAGCTTGCGGGTTTGCGTCAGCACCGCGGTCTTCAGCCCGGCGAAGGAGAAATCCAGGTTGCCCGAATGCAGCATCGGCCGCGGCAGCGCAAAGGCGCCGGGAATGCCGAATTCGGCCAGCCGCGACACTTCCGGGCCGCCCGGATAGCCCAGGCCCAGCAGCTTGGCGGTCTTGTCGAAGGCTTCGCCGGCGGCGTCGTCCAGTGTTTCGCCCAGCAGCGCGTAATCGCCGATGCCGCGCACTTCCATCAGTTGCGTATGCCCGCCCGACACCAGCAGCGCCACGAACGGGAAGGGCGGCGGCTCGCGCGTCAGCAGCGGCGACAGCAGGTGGCCTTCCAGGTGGTGCACGCCCACCATCGGCACGTTCAGCGCAAAGCCCAGTGCATTGGCGACCGAGGCGCCCACCAGCAGTGCGCCGGCCAGCCCGGGGCCCTGGGTGAAGGCGATGGCGTCGATGTCCTGGCGGGTGCGGCCGGCATCGGCCAGCACCTGCTCCAGCAGCGGCAGCACGCGGCGGATATGGTCGCGCGACGCCAGCTCCGGCACCACGCCGCCGTAGTCGCGGTGCATGGCGATCTGCGAGTGCAGCGCGTGCGCGAGCAGGCCGGTCCCGGTGTCATAGAGGGCGAGGCCGGTTTCGTCGCAGGAGGATTCGATGCCGAGGACAAGCATGGGAAGCGCATAGGGCCGTCCCCGGTCAGGGAAACGGCTGTCGAAACAACAGGTTGCAGGAAGCGCGCAGGGTAGCACAGCGGCGCGCGGCGTGCTTTTCGCTACAATCTGCCCTTTCTCTGGCGGTGGCAATACACATGGATGCGCGAGGCATGCAATGAGCGGGGCAACATCGGCCCGGACGGGCCGGTATGACGTGGCCGTGCTGGGTGCGGGCGCGGCCGGCATGATGTGCGCCGCCGTGGCCGGCCAGAACGGCGCGCGCGTGGTGCTGATCGACCATGCCACCAAGCTGGCCGAGAAGATCCGCATCTCGGGCGGCGGGCGCTGCAATTTCACCAACCTGCAGGCCGGGCCCGCCAACTACCTGTCGTCCAATCCGCACTTCTGCCGTTCGGCGCTGGCGCGCTACACGCCGCAGGATTTCCTTGGCCTGATGCGCCGCTACGGCATCGACTGGCATGAGAAGCATCGCGGCCAGCTGTTCTGCAACGACAGCGCCGAAGACGTGATCGCCATGCTGCGCGCCGAATGCGACACCGGCCATGTGCGCTGGCAGACCGGCTGCAGCGTGGCCGAGGTCCGACGCGAGGGCGACGACTTCCTGCTGCTCACCGCCACCGGCACGGTGCGGGCCGGGGCGCTGGTTGTGGCCACCGGCGGGCTGTCGATCCCCAAGATCGGCGCCACCGACTTTGGCTACCGCATCGCGCGGCAGTTCGGGCTGGGCATCGTCGAAACCCGCCCGGCGCTGGTGCCGCTTACCTTCGATGGCAAGGACTGGGCGCCGTTCGCGCCGCTGGCCGGCGTGTCGCTGGAAGTGGATGTCGCCACCGGCAATGGCAAGGCGGCCGGAGCCTTCCGCGAAGACCTGCTGTGGACGCACCGTGGCCTGTCCGGCCCCGCCGTGCTGCAGATCTCCAGCTACTGGCGCCCCGGCACGCCGATCGCCATCGACCTGTTTGATGGCGAGGATGCCGCCGCCTGGCTGCTCGAGCAGAAGGCCGGCAGCCGCAAGCACCTGGGCAACCTGCTGGCGCAACGGCTGCCGGCGCGGTTGGCCGATGCCTGGTGCGCGGCCTCGGGCGTGGATGCCACCATGCCGCTGCATGATGTGACCGACAAGGCCCTGCGCAAGCTCGGCGCCACGCTCAACGGCTGGCGCATCGTGCCGTCGGGCACCGAGGGCTATCGCAAGGCCGAGGTCACGCTGGGCGGGGTCGACACGCGGGCGCTGTCGTCAACCACCATGATGGCCCGCGAGGTACCGGGCCTGTATTTCATCGGCGAGGTGGTGGACGTGACCGGCTGGCTGGGCGGCTACAACTTCCAGTGGGCGTGGGCGTCCGCGGTGGCGGCGGGGCAGGCCGCGGCTGAGGCATCGCGCACCGCGTCGGCAGGGCAATCGGTAGCCCAAGGGTAGGCTGGCGATAGCCCGAAGGGCAGTGAGCGGCACTCGGCAAGTGTCCGTTGCACGCCACTTCCGCGCTCGATTGTTGGTGCTACAATCCAGAACTTCGTAGAGCCGCTTATCCCGAAAATTCTTCATTTTCTGGCCAAATGACCACGATCCGCCTCAAGGAAAACGAGCCTTTTGAAGTTGCCATGCGCCGTTTCAAGCGCACCATCGAGAAGAACGGGCTGCTCCCGGAGCTGCGGGCGCGCGAGTTTTACGAAAAGCCCACTGCCGCGCGCAAGCGCAGGAAGGCAGCCGCCGAAAAACGCCATTACAAGCGCATCCGCAGCCAGATGCTGCCGCAGAAGCTGTACTGACCCCGGCGCTCCCGCTTGCATCCGACCCGCTATGGCATAGGCTTCGGCGGGTTTTTGCATTCTGGGCCTTGCAGCGGGCGGTCACCGCCGCCACCTGTGAGTGTCCACCCACTTTCTGGAAGATCACGATGTCCCTCAAAGCCCGTATCAGCGAAGACATGAAGACCGCCATGCGCGCCCGCGAAACGGAGCGCCTCGGCACCATCCGCCTGCTGCTGGCCGCCATCAAGCAGCGCGAGGTCGATGAGCGCGTGGAGCTGGACGATACCGCGGTGCTGGCCGTGGTCGAGAAGCTGATCAAGCAGCGCAAGGACTCGATCTCGCAGTTCCAGCAGGCGGGCCGCAATGACCTGGCAGACAAGGAGTCGGCGGAGGTCGAGGTGTTGAAGGCCTACATGCCCGCCGCGCTGTCGGACGAGGAAGTCGCCGCTGAAGTCCAGCAGGCCGTTGCCGCCACTGGCGCCGCCGGTCCGCAGGACATGGGCAAGGTCATGGGCGTGCTCAAGGGCAAGCTGGCCGGCCGTGCTGACATGACCGCCGTATCGGCCCTGGTCAAGGCCGCACTCGCAGCAAAGTAAATACTGATTTAATCGGTTGCGAGCAAGATAAGCACCGGATCTGCGTGGTTCGGTGCAGTTGCACGGAGATGTCATGCAGTCCGGGCGGCCCTATCGCGCTGCACTACAATATTCCGATAGCAGCCGGGCGCCGCACCGGTCACGCATTCCTAAAAGAAGCCGCCCGCCGCGGGACGGCCCATGCCTCAGGACGGTCAGTCGGGTGATTCCGCAATCCTTTATTCAGGACCTGCTCAACCGTGTCGACATTGTCGATGTGGTGGGCAAGTATGTGCAGCTGAAGAAGGGCGGCGCCAATTTCATGGGGCTGTGCCCCTTCCATAACGAGAAATCACCGTCATTCACGGTGTCGCCGACCAAGCAGTTCTACCACTGCTTCGGATGTGGCGCCCACGGCTCGGCCATCGGCTTCCTGATGGAGTTTTCCGGCCAGTCCTACCCGGAAGCGGTGCGCGAACTGGCCCAGTCGGTCGGCATGAGCGTGCCGGAAGAGCGCGACCGGCTGCCGCCCGGGCAGCGCGCGGAGCAGCAGGCCCGTTCGGTGGCGCTGTCCGACGCCATGACCCGCGCCACCGATTTCTACCGCCGCCAGCTGCGCGGCGCGCCGCAGGCGATCCAGTACCTGAAGGGCCGCGGCCTGACCGGCGAGATCGCCGCGAACTTTGGCCTGGGCTATGCGCCGGATGACTGGCAGGGCCTGGAGGCCGTGTTCGGCAGCTATCGTGATGACAACGTGTCGGCGCCGCTGGTCGAGTGCGGCCTGCTGATCGAAAGCGACAAGCGCGATGCGGACGGCAAGCCGCGCCGCTACGACCGCTTCCGCGACCGCATCATGTTCCCTATCCGCAACACCAAGGGGGCCGTGATCGGCTTCGGCGGACGCGTGATGGGGCAGGGCGAGCCCAAGTACCTGAACTCGCCCGAGACCCCGCTGTTCAGCAAGGGCACGGAGCTGTACGGGCTGTTCGAAGCCCGTCACACGATCCGGGAAACCGGCTACGTGCTGGTGGTCGAAGGGTATATGGACGTTGTGGCGCTGGCCCAGCTCGGTTTTGCCAATGCCGTTGCCACCCTGGGCACGGCGTGCACCCCTGTGCACGTGCAGAAGCTGCTGCGCCAGACCGATGCCGTGGTGTTCTCGTTCGACGGTGACTCCGCCGGGCGCCGCGCGGCCCGGCGCGCGCTGGAAGCCTGCCTGCCGCACGTGGCGGACAACAAGACCATCCGCTTCCTGTTCCTGCCGGCCGAGCACGATCCGGACAGCTATGTGCGCGAAGAGGGCACCGAAGCCTTTGCCAACCAGGTACGTAATGCCATGCCGCTGTCGCGCTTCCTGCTGCAGTCGGTCACCGAGGAGCTGGACCTGCGCCAGCCGGAGGGCCGCGCCCGGGCCCAGTACGAGGCCAAGCCGCTGCTGCAGGCCATGCCCGCCGGCGGCCTGAGGCTACAGATTGTGCGTGAACTTGCCGATGCCACGGGGACGACACCCGCGGAGATCGAAGCCATCTGCGGCCTGCGCAGCGACCCGGCCCGCGTCGGCCGCTTCGCCCAGCCGCGCCCGCGCACCCGCCGGCAGGCTCCGACCGGGCTGGAGCAGCGGGTGATCCAGCTGCTGATGTGCTATCCGGCGCTGTCGGCAAGGCTGGACGAGGATGCGCGCGCGCTGCTGCTGGGCGGCGAGAGCAGCGACAGTGAAGTGCTGGCGCACCTGGTGGAGGCGTGCGACAGCGTGCAGGGCGAAGTCAATTTTGCGGCCTTTAGCGAACACCTGGCCCAGTCGCCCTATGCCGAGGTGTATGCCGTGGCGCGCACCGCGGTGCTGCGAGAAGAGATCGAAGAGGCACCCGCAATACAGGATTTCGATGCGGCTATCACCAAGCTGCTGGCCGAGCCGCTGCGGCGCGAACTCGACGGCCTGCAGGCGGAGGTGGTGGCCGGCACGGCCGATGAAGCGGCCAAGCAGCGCATGCGCTGGCTGGTGGGAGAAATCCACCGGCGGCGCCAACTTGGCTGAGGTGCCTGTGGGTGCCCTGGCTATCAACCAGGAGGCAGCAGTAAGCGTTGGATAAGGGACTGGGCCCGGCCCTGCCGAGCTTAAGCCTTGATTTTTCAGGTGAAAACCTCACCTGACAGGGAGCCGGCTATGCGTGGCGTGCTACAATAGCCGGTTTGGATTGCGAAATCTTTCTCTCCAGTTCTGGTGAAAGTGAGCGTGCCAATGGCAAAGGCCAAAGCAACCGAAAGGGTTACCTCTAAAGCTCCCCAATCAGGGAGCGGCAAGGCGTCTGTGAAAACAACGGCGGCGAAGACATCGACCGCGTCAGTCAAGACACCAGCCCGGTCTGCGCCATCAAAGTCCGTGCGTAGCGCGCAAGCGCCCGCCGTGACGACTCCCACCAGGACTCGCACATCCGAAAAGACAAAGGCCTCGACTTCGGCACGCGAGAGCGGCAAGAGCGCCAGTACGAGCGGCAAGGTCGCCGCATCTGCACCAGTGAAAGGTAAGAGTATCACCGTGGCGAAACAGCAGAATACCGAAGTCGAGAGCAAGCGAGCGGCAGCCGCCGGCGCCAAGAGTGGGGAAGCCAAGGCCGGCACCACCACCACGGCTACCAAGGCGCGTGCCGCGACACCTGCATCCGTTGCATCCGAGCGTCCCGCTGCGCCGGCAATCAAGCCGGAGCCGAAAAAGCGTGGCCGCAAGCCCAAGGCCGAGATGCAGCAAGACGACAGCACAACAGACGACGTGACTGAAGAGTTTTACGAGAACGATGCGCGCCCGGCGGCAACCCCGGCCGCGGCGCCGAAGACCGAAAAGCAGAAAGCCAAGGACCGCAAGGCCAAGGAAAAGGCCCTGCTCAAGGAGTTCGCCTCGACCCAGCAGGGCACCGAGGAAGAGCTTGAACTGCGTCGCCAGAAACTCAAGGCGCTGATCAAGCTGGGCAAGTCGCGCGGCTACCTGACCTATGCGGAAATCAACGATCACCTGCCGGACGACATGGTCGATTCGGAAACGATCGACACGCTGGTCGCCACGCTGAACGACATCGGCATCGCTGTCTACGAACAAGCGCCGGATGCCGAGACGCTGCTGCTCAACGACAACGCCCCGTCTGCCACCAGCGAGGAAGAAGCCGAGGAAGAGGCCGAAGCGGCCCTGTCCACGGTGGACTCCGAGTTCGGCCGCACCACCGACCCGGTGCGCATGTACATGCGCGAAATGGGCACGGTAGAGCTGCTGACGCGCGAAGGCGAAATCGAGATCGCCAAGCGCATCGAGGCCGGCCTGAAGGACATGGTGATGGCGATTTCGGCTTGCCCGGTCACCATCTCCGAGATCCTGGCCCATGCCGAGCGCGTGGCCAACGACGAGATCAAGATCGACGAATTCGTCGACGGCCTGATCGACCCGAACGCCGAGGAAGTGGCCGAGTCTCCGGCCGCCGCCGCTGCGCCTGCCGCTGAAGAGGACCTCGAGTCCGACGATGAGGAAGACGCCGACGAGGACGAGGACGATGAAGGCGGCGCCGGTGCCGGCGCCTCCGCGCGCCAGCTTGAAGAACTGAAGCAGAACGCGCTGGAGAAATTCCGCGTGATCGCCGAGCAGTTCGACAAGATGCGCCGCGCGTTCGAGAAGGAAGGCTACAACTCCAAGCCTTACGTCAAGGCGCAGGAAGCCATCCAGGCCGAGCTGATGGGCATCCGCTTCACCGCCCGCAATGTCGAGCGCCTGTGCGACACGCTGCGCGGCCAGGTGGACGAAGTGCGCAAGCTCGAGCGTGCCATCCTGAACACCATCGTGGACAAGTGCGGCATGCCGCGCGCGGAGTTCGTTGCCCGCTTCCCGGGCAACGAGACCAACCTCGAGTGGGTCCACACCATCGTCGCCGACGGCAAGCCCTACAGCACCATCGTCGAGCGCAATGTGCCGGCCGTGCATGAGCTGCAGCAGAAGCTGATCGACCTGCAGTCGCGCGTGGTGCTGCCGCTGAAGGAACTGAAGGGCGTCAACCGCAAGATGGCCGAGGGCGAGCGTCGCGCCCGCGAAGCCAAGCGCGAGATGACCGAGGCCAACCTGCGCCTGGTGATCTCGATCGCCAAGAAGTACACCAACCGCGGCCTGCAGTTCCTCGACCTGATCCAGGAAGGCAACATCGGCCTGATGAAGGCGGTGGACAAGTTCGAATACCGCCGCGGCTACAAGTTCTCGACGTATGCCACGTGGTGGATCCGCCAGGCCATCACGCGCTCGATCGCCGACCAGGCACGCACCATCCGCATCCCGGTGCACATGATCGAGACGATCAACAAGATGAACCGCATCTCGCGCCAGATCCTGCAGGAAACCGGCAATGAGCCGGATCCGGCAACGCTGGCCGAGAAGATGGAGATGCCGGAAGACAAGATCCGCAAGATCATGAAGATCGCCAAAGAGCCGATCTCCATGGAAACGCCGATCGGTGACGACGACGACTCCCATCTGGGCGACTTCATCGAGGACACCAACACGCTGGCCCCGGCCGAAGCGGCACTGCACGGCTCCATGCGCGACGTCGTCAAGGACGTGCTGGACTCGCTCACGCCGCGCGAAGCCAAGGTGCTGCGCATGCGCTTCGGCATCGAAATGAGCACCGACCACACGCTGGAAGAGGTCGGCAAGCAGTTCGACGTCACGCGTGAACGGATCCGCCAGATCGAGGCTAAGGCACTGCGCAAGCTGCGCCACCCGAGCCGCTCGGACAAGCTGAAGAGCTTCCTGGAAGGCAACTAATCGCTTCCAAGGGCCTCTAGCTCATGCCTGGTTAGAGCAGCGGACTCATAATCCGTTGGTGCCGTGTTCGACTCACGGGAGGCCCACCAATATGAAAAGGGACTGCAGGTTGATACCTGCAGTCCCTTTTTTCTTGCCTCGAACTACCGCTCAATCCTGCGCCGTCACCACCCCCATCGCCGGATCGCTCACCGTATGCCTGCCAGTCTCCACCCGCCCGGCAAAGCGTCGATAGAAGGCCGGGTCGCTGTCGCACGTCACCGCAAAGTCATACCACTGGCCGCTTTCCTCCAGCGACCAATACACGGACTTGTCGCCGTTGGCGCCGACGGTGACCGGCCACGGGCCATCGGTACGGTACGCGAGCGCCTGGATGTTGAAGTGGCAGGCCTTGCGGCCGGCGTTGATCAGGTCGACGTAGACATCGCCATTGGCAATGTCGTAGCAGACGCGAATCTCCGGTGCGATGCCGGTGTCGCCGATGCGGTTGGTATCGCCGCGGAAATGGCGGTGGAAGCCGTTGGGGCCCAGCACCCACAGGTCGTATTGTCCGGCGTTGTCCTGGAACACGTTCCAGGTATCGGTCAGGGACTTGCCGGCTTCCACGACATAACGGCGCGGAATGCGTCCCAGTTGGCAGCGGTCATAGACGTGGAACACCGCGGCTTGCGTGCCGGTGTTGGCGAACACCAGTTCGACCTGCCCCACGGCGCTGCAGCGCGCGCTGGTGTGCAGCTCATACGGCAGCGCGCGTGACGGGCGCGTGCCGGTGGCCTGCAACGGCAATTGCATGTCGACCGGCAGCGGTACCGCGGGCAGGGCCTGCTGGGCCTGGCGCAGCTGGTCGGCGTCGCTGCGCGTGGTGCGGCCGCCCAGCGTGGGCAGGGCTTCCGAGTTGGGCGTTTTGAAATTGAACGCGCTGGTCAGGTCGCCGCAGACGGCGCGGCGGAACGGGCTGATGTTGGGTTCCTCCACGCCGAACCGTGCTTCCAGGAAGCGCAGCACGGAGGTGTGGTCGAACACCTGCGAGTTGACCCAGCCGCCGCGGCTCCACGGCGAGATCGCGTAAAGCGGCACGCGCGGCCCTGGCCCGTACACGCGGCCGTCGGCAGCAGGCTGGCTCCTGCTGCCCGGCGGCGCCGGATGGTTGAAGTATTCGGCCTGCATCTCGGAATCGCTCAGCGTCGCCTTGCCGGCCAGCGTCTTGTCGGGGTTCACCGACGGCGCGGACGGGGAGGGGACGTGGTCGAAGTAGCCGTCGTTCTCGTCGAAGTTGACCAGCAGCACGGTCTTGCTCCAGACCTCGGGCACGGCGGTCAGCGCGTCCAGGACTTCCTGCAGGAACCACGCGCCCTGGACCGGGCTGGAAGGGCCGGGATGCTCGCAGTAGATCGACGGCGCATTGATCCACGATACCTGCGGCAGCCTGCCTTCCTTGATGTCGCGGCGGAAGGCGTCGAGGTATTCCTCGGGTTTGGTGCCGGGCAGGGTGTTGGCCACGCCCTTGTACAGCGGATTGGCGGCATTGTCGGTGGCCGCATCGTAGGCGTGGTAAGGCAGCGGCTGGCCGGTGTTGGCATAGGGCGCGCCCGGCGCGCCGCCGCTGGATACCGGAAAGCCCGACGCCAGGTTGGCCTTGCGGAACTGCTGGAACGCGCCCAGCATGTTGTCGCCCCATTCGTCCGGCATGTTCTGGTAACAGATCCAGCTGATGCCGGCTGCTTCCAGCCGCTCGGCGTAGGTCTTCCAGGTGTAGCCGGTGTTGGCCGAGGCGGGCAGGCCGTCGATCGCATCCCACTCGTTGTTGACGAAGGCGACGTTGGCGGCGGTCGGGCCGTTGGTGCCGGTCAGGTGGAACGAACGGTTTGCGTCTGTGCCCGTATGCATCGAGCAGTGGTACGCGTCGCACAGCGTAAAGGCATTGGCCAGCGCGAACTGGAACGGGACCTCTTTCTCCTTGAAGTAGCCCATCGACGTATTGGTCTTGTACGTCGGCCAGTTGGCCATGCGGCCGTGGTCCCAGGCCTGCTGGCTGTCGACCCAGGCATGCGGCGTGCCGGCAGCGCGCTGCGCGTTGTTGTTGGTGCCATCCAGGTGATACGGGGTCAGCACGGCGCCGTTGGCGCGCTGTTGCTGCCATACCTTGCGCGCATTGGGCAGCGGGATGGTGAAGCGGTCGCCGAACCCACGCACGCCCTTGAGCGTGCCGAAGTAGTGGTCGAAGGAACGGTTCTCCTGCATCAGGATCACCACATGCTCGACATCCTTGATGGTGCCGGTGGCATTGTTGGCCGGGATGGCCAGGGCCTTGCGGATGCTGGGCGGGAACGCGGCCAGCGCGGCGGCGGCGAAGCCGGTGCCGGCTGCGGCTTGCAGGAAATTGCGGCGAGAGACCATGGTCTTGTCGGATTGCGTCGGGACTTGCGTTGTCAGGGGGCGCAGCGGATCACGGGGTCGGGCCGCTGGTCCGGCTTCTTGCCGGGCTGTTCCGGTTGTGCGTTCGGCGTGACAGTCGCACTCCGCGACAGGTTGCCGCCGCCGTCATCGCCACCGCATGCGGTGAGCAATGCCGCCGCGATCAGGGTCGCGGCCAAGGTTCTTGGGAGTTTGCAGGGGAGCATCGGGTTCGCCTGGCTGGGTGGGTGTGGCGGCTGCTGGGAGCCGGAGCCAGGCGAGTGTAGGAAGGCGGGGTGACGTGCCGATGACAGAATGTCCAACGCCGATCCTGCCGTCCGCCGGGCGGACGGCAGGCACGATGGCTACTTCCAGAAGCCCGCGTGCGGTGCCGCGGCTTCGTCCTCCAGCACCGGCCCGACCACGTCCACCTGGCGCTGCCCGCGCGCGAACACTTCGCGGCAAGGCAGCGAGAAGGTCGGGTTCTCCGGATGGTCGCCGGTCAGGCCCAGCAGCTTGTGCTCTGACAGCGCATAGACCACGCGCCCGATGCCGGTCCAGTAGATCGCGCCGGCGCACATGCAGCACGGCTCCGCGCTGGTGTAGAGGGTGCAGCTGGCCAGTTGCTCCGGCGGCAGCGCACGCGCGGCCTGCGCGGCGGCGACCAGTTCGGCGTGCTGGGTCGGGTCGCCCTCCGGAGGCATCGAGTTGTTGCCGGCGCTGGCGATGATATTGCCGGCCTGGTCGGCCACCAGCGCGGCGAACGGATGGCGGCCGCGGGCCCTGGATGCATCGGACAGCGTGATCGACTGGCGCAGCAGTTCCAGGTCGAGCGGCGACAGTTCGGCGCCGGACGGGTCTGTGATTCGGGTCATGTTTGGGGGTCTCCGGTTTGGGGGAAAGGGATCAGGATTGGGTGGGTTCTTCGGCTTGCGCCGGCAGCAGCGGCGCTTCCGTGTCGGCCTGTGCGGCGCTGCCGTTGAGCAGCACATTAAGCAGGATGGCGGTGATGCCGCCGAGGAAGATGCCGCTTTCCAGCACCAGCTTGAGCGTGCCGCCGGCATGCTCGAACAGCACGGGGAAGGACATCGGCAGCACGCCCACGCTGACGGACACCGCAACGATGATGGCGTTGCGGGTGCCGTCGAATTTCACGCGCGACAGTTCCTGGATGCCGGCCACCGTGGTCATGCCGAACATCACGATGGCGCAGCCGCCCAGCACCGGCCGCGGCACCGAGGCGATCAGCGCGCCGAGCTTGGGGAACAGCCCCATCAGCACCATGATCGCGCCGGCGGCAGCGACCACGTAGCGGCTCTTGACGCTGGACAGCGCGATCAGGCCGGTGTTTTGCGTGAAGGCGTTGTACGGAAAGCTGTTGAAGATGCCGCCCAGCATGGTCGACAAGCCATCGGCGCGGAAGGCATTACCCAGCGTTTCCTGGCTGGAGGGCTTGCCGACGATCTGGCCGATGGCCAGGCAGTTGCCGGTGGTCTCGGCCATGATCACCAGCATCGCCAGGATCATCACCAGTGTCGGCGCCACGCCGAACTGCGGCATGCCGAAGGCGAAGGGCGGGCTCACCTCGAACCATGCCGCGTTGCCGACATGGGCAAAGTCGGTCAGCCCGAACGCCGTGGCGATGGCGGTGCCGGCCACCAGCCCCAGCAGTACCGCGAGATTGCCGACGAAGCCGCGAAAGCGCGCGTAGATGAACAGCGTGATGGCGATGGTGGCCGCGCCCAGCAGCAGGTTCGGCATGCTGCCGAAATCCGCCGCGCGCGGGTTGCCGCCGCCGAGCCAGATGGCCGCGGCCGGCATCAGCGAGATGCCGATGATGGTGATCAGGCTGCCGATCACCACCGGCGGGAAGAAGCGCAGCAGGCGGCTGAACACCGGCGCCAGCGCAATGGTGGCGGCGCCGGCGGCGATCACCGCGCCGAACACCGTGGTCAGCCCGTATTGCTTGCCGATCATGATCATCGGCGCCAGCGCGATAAACGAGCAGCCCTGGATCATCGGCAGCCGCGCGCCGAACTTCCAGAAGCCCAGGCACTGGATCATGGTGGCGATGCCCGAGGTCAGCAGGTTGGCGTTGATCAGCATCACCACCTGCGCCGCGGACAGCCCGAGCGCGCTGCCCAGGATCAGCGGCACCGCGACCGCGCCGGCGTACATCACCAGCACGTGCTGCAGGCCGAAGCTCGCCAGCTGGCGCAGCGGCAGGATTTCATCGACCGGATGTACCGGTGTCGGGGTCTTCATGGGCTTGTCTCCTTTTTCGATGGAAGCCGCTTCCGCCTCTGGCAGGGCGGATTGGGCAACGCCGGCCGGGTTTGCCGGGATTTGTGATCCCTCGGCCGTTGCGGCATCATCTCCGCAAATTCATCGGTACAACAAATCAATACCTATCGATCCAGTCGATGGGTCGCGGGAGGGTGGCCATGCGTTTTTCGCTGGACCAGTTGCAGGTATTCGCCCTGGTGGTTGACACAGGCTCCTTTTCCGCCGCCGCGCGGCGCCTGGGCAAGACCCAGTCCACGGTCAGCTCGGCGGTGGCCAACCTGGAGATCGACCTCGGCGTGCCGCTGTTCGACCGCAGCAGCCGCAATCCGGCGCTGACCGGGGCCGGCCGCAAGCTGCTGACCGAGGCCGAAGCCGTGCTGGAGCGCTGCCTCTCGCTGCAGGCCCATGCCGCCAGCCTGGCCGATGCCAACCCGCCCGGGCTGACGCTGGCGATCGAAATCCCGTACCACGCGGTGATGCCGGTGCTGGCCGAATTCGAGCGGGAGTTTCCGTATGTGGACCTGACCATCCGCAATCCGGTCTACGGCGATGTCAGCGAACTGGTGCTGCAGGGCGAGGCCGAGCTCGGCATCGCCTTCGCGCAGCCGCACTACGCGCCGGAACTGGCCTTCGTGCAGTTGGGCAAGCTGATCATGGTGCATGTGGTGCACCCGGGACACCCGCTGGCCGGGCGCGAGCAGGTCTCGTTTGCCGACCTGCACGCCTATCGGCGCCTGGCCTTCAGCGCGCATGCCGACAAGCTGCCCACCAGCGAATACCTGCGCGCGGCGCGGGTGTGGCGCGCCGAAAGCTACCTGGCGCTGGTCGAAATGGTGAAAAGCGGGCTGGGCTGGGCCACGCTGCCGCGGCAGCTGGTGCGCGCGGCGCTGGAGCGCGGCGAACTGGTGGAACTGGACCTGGCGGCCTATCCGTACACGGACTGGCTGGTCAGCGTTGACCTGATCTGGGCGAAGTCGGGCCGGCCGCAGGGCCGGGCCGAGCAGTGGCTGCGGCAGCGCTTCCGGGAAAACATGGTGTTCGAGGTCGACCGGCGCGGGCAGCGGACCACCCGCTGAGGGCGCGGCGATGGACTATGGTAGTCAGACGCAATCGCGCGTTTGATCCGATTCGCCCGATTCAATCTGACCAGGAGTGAAGTCCATGTCCTATATCGACGGTTTTGTATTGGCCGTTCCCCAGGCCACTCGCGAGACCTATCGCCAGGTGGCGCAGAAGGCAGCCGCGGTGTTCAAGGAGCACGGCGCGCTGAAGGTGGTGGAATGCTGGGGTGACGATGTGCCGGAAGGCAAGGTCACGTCCTTTACGATGGCGGTGCAGCGCAAGGAGGATGAGGCGGTGGTGTTCTCGTGGATCCTGTGGCCATCGCGCGAGAAGCGCGATACCGGCATGAAGGCGGCGATGGCCGACCCGCGCCTGAAGGAAGGCATGGATCCGATGCCGTTCGACGGCCAGCGGATGATCTTTGGCGGCTTCGAGGTGATTGTCGACGAGTAAGCGGGCCGGGCGCCGGCGTGGCAGCGCCGGCGCGCAGGCAAGCGAGCTCAGATCAGGTGGAAGACCATGCCCAGGGCAATCGCGCCGCCCAGGGTTTCCACTGCTGCGAGGGCGAGAAGGTTCTTCAGTACGAAAGCGTCTTCTTTCTTCGTCACCATGGTCTGTCTCCCGGTCATTGGACTTGTTCTGAGGCACCATCGACTGCGGCGATCCGGCGTTTGCGGTGCCAGGCCGTCGATGTGAGTCCAGTAGACCGCATCCGGCCGCTGGCCGGAAGCTGGCGAAAACCCGCTCGGCGAAAACCCGGATTCCTTCAGGAATGTGACAGGGCCATGATTGACAGGCTTCGCAGGGCGCGTTTGCGGCCTGCCAGCAACGCGGCATGGCAATGGCCCACATTTGGGGGATGTCCGCAGTAGCGCGATGCGCCAAGATCAAGGCGTGGGTGGTCGAGCAGATTGCCCCGCTACCATTTGAGCCCCGCTGCCTCCCCGGCATGCGGGGCTTTTCTACATGGGCCGCGGGCGCCTCAGCGCGCCTGCAGGATGGTTTCGATGCGGGCGGCGGCCTCGCGCAGCGGCCCCAGGAAGCGCGTCTCCAGCTGGGCCTGGTCGCGGCTGCCCAGCACCATGCTGAAGCCCAGCCCGGCCACCGCCTTGCCGGCCTGATCGCGCAACGGCACCGAGATCCCGGCATAGCCGTCCACCAGCTCGCTCACCAGCACGCAGTAGCCGTCGGTGCGCACCTGCCGCAGCGTGCGCGCCAGCGCCGTGCGCGAGCTGACCGTGAACGGCGTCAGCTTGCGCAGCGTGGCGCCTGTCAGGTAGGCCTCGAGCGCGTCATCGTCCAGGCCGGCCAGCAGCACGCGGCCAAGCGAATGCGCATAGGCGGGCATGCGCCGCCCCAGCGCCATGTCCACGCGCAGCAGCTGGCGCGGCTCCTCGCGCGCCACCAGCACCACGGATTCCGCATCGAGCACGCCCACCGAGCAGCTTTCGCCCAGGGACTCGCACAGCCCCTGCAGGTAGGGCCGTGCCATCTGCGCCAGGCTCATCGAGGCAAAGTAGGCATAGCCGAGCTCCATCACCCGCGGCGTCAGCGCAAAGTGGCGGCCGTCCTGCGCCACGTAGCCGTTGTGCTCCAGGGTCAGCAGCAGCCGGCGCGCGGCGGCGCGGGTCACGTCGAGCTGCTCGGCGACGTCCTGCATGGTCAGGCGTTCCGCGCCGGCGGCGAACAGGCGCAGCAGGGCCAGGCCCTTGCTCAGCGATTCCAGCAGTTCGTCTTTCTTGGTGGCTTCGGCTTGCGGCATTTCGGCTTAATACGGGGAAATGGAGGGGAAATCACATGATTCTCCATGCCGCGCCGGACTTGCGCCAGCGGCCGGCATGTCCGTATGATAGCGTTTTCCGAACAAATGTTCGCAAAACAAAATTCACGGAAAAACGTGCCGCCACCGATGCGGGACGGCACAACGAAACCGGAGACAGCAATGAAGGTGATCACCGCACGCGAAGCGGCGGCACTGGTGCAGGACGGCTGGACCGTGGCCAGCGCGGGCTTTGTCGGCGCCGGCCATGCCGAGGCCGTGACCGAGGCGCTGGAGCAGCGCTTCCTGCAGAGCGGGCTGCCGCGCGACCTGACGCTGGTGTACTCGGCCGGGCAGGGCGACCGCGGCGCGCGCGGCGTGAACCACTTCGGCAATGCCGGCATGACCGCCAGCATCGTCGGCGGCCACTGGCGCTCGGCCACGCGGCTGGCCACGCTGGCCATGGCCGAGCAGTGCGAGGGCTACAACCTGCCGCAGGGCGTGCTGACGCACCTGTACCGCGCCATCGCCG
The DNA here is from genome assembly GCF_000611125.1 of Cupriavidus sp. SK-4. NCBI lineage: Bacteria > Pseudomonadati > Pseudomonadota > Betaproteobacteria > Burkholderiales > Burkholderiaceae > Cupriavidus > Cupriavidus sp. SK-4. The sequence goes on along the minus strand of NZ_JFJW01000011.1, from coordinate 28,325 downwards.
GCGGCAAGCCCGGCGTGATGACCAAGATCGGCCTGCACACCTTCGTCGACCCGCGCACCGCGCAGGATGCGCGCTACCACGGCGGCGCCGTCAACGAGCGCGCGCGCCAGGCCATTGCCGAGGGCAAGGCATGCTGGGTCGATGCGGTCGACTTCCGCGGCGACGAATACCTGTTCTACCCGAGCTTCCCGATCCACTGCGCGCTGATCCGCTGCACCGCGGCCGACACCCGCGGCAACCTCAGCACGCATCGCGAAGCCTTCCACCATGAGCTGCTGGCGATGGCGCAGGCGGCCCACAACTCGGGCGGCATCGTGATCGCGCAGGTGGAAAGCCTGGTCGACCACCACGAGATCCTGCAGGCCATCCACGTGCCCGGCATCCTGGTCGATTACGTGGTGGTCTGCGACAACCCCGCCAACCACCAGATGACGTTTGCCGAGTCCTACAACCCGGCCTACGTGACGCCATGGCAGGGCGAGGCAGCAGTAGCCGAAGCGGAAGCGCCGCCGGTGGCTGCCGCCCCACTCGACGCGCGCACCATCGTGCAGCGCCGTGCGGTGATGGAGCTGGCGCGCCGAGCGCCGCGCGTGGTCAACCTGGGCGTGGGCATGCCGGCAGCGGTCGGCATGCTGGCGCACCAGGCCGGGCTGGACGGCTTCACGCTGACCGTCGAGGCCGGCCCCATCGGCGGCACGCCCGCGGATGGCCTCAGCTTCGGTGCCTCGGCCTACCCGGAGGCGGTGGTGGACCAGCCCGCGCAGTTCGATTTCTACGAGGGCGGCGGCATCGACCTGGCCATCCTCGGCCTGGCCGAACTTGATGGCCACGGCAACGTCAACGTCAGCAAGTTCGGCGCAGGCGAGGGCGCATCGATTGCCGGCGTCGGCGGCTTTATCAACATCACGCAGAGCGCGCGCGCGGTGGTGTTCATGGGCACGCTGACGGCGGGCGGGCTGGAAGTCCGCGCCGGCGACGGCGGCCTGCAGATCGTGCGCGAAGGCCGCGTGAAGAAGATCGTGCCGGAGGTGTCGCACCTGAGCTTCAACGGGCCCTATGTGGCCTCGCTTGGCATCCCGGTGCTGTACATCACCGAGCGCGCGGTGTTCGAGATGCGCGCTGGCGCAGACGGCGAAGCCCGCCTCACGCTGGTCGAGATCGCCCCGAGCGTTGACCTGCAGCGCGATGTGCTGGACCAGTGCGCAACGCCCGTGGCCGTGGCGCCGGACCTGCGCGAGATGGATGCGCGGCTGTTCCAGGCCGGGCCCCTGCACCTGTAATCATTCGTGGCCGGCGGCGCAAGCACCGCCGCCATAGGCATCAGTCAGACGGGCCGGCCATGACCGGTTCGCGAGGAGGCACGCCAGGATCTGTCATGACGTTACTGAACCGCTGTCGCTTCATCCCGGCGCGGCCCTGAGCCGCGCATCGGTTTTCGATCTATCGCGATCTACCGCAGGACTTAGCCATACCATGCAGAGCACTAGCCGCCGTACCTTCCACCGTCACTTCGCGCGCCGCCTGGGCGCCGCCTTCCTGACCGCCACGCTGCCGCTCGCCGCCGCGCCGGCCTTTGCCGAAGCCTATCCCGGCAAGGCGATCCGCCTCGTGGTGCCGTTCCCGCCTGGCGGCCCGACCGACACCGCCGCGCGCATCATCGGCCAGAAGATGAGCGAATCCCTCAAGCAGCCGGTGGTGGTGGACAACCGCCCCGGCGCCTCCGGCACCATCGGCGCCGAGAACGTCGCCAAGAGTCCCGCCGACGGCTACACGCTGCTAGTGCTGGCCACGCCCACGCTCCTGGCGCCGCACCTGATCAACCGCAAGGGCTACGACATCTTCAAGGATCTCACGCCCATCGGCGCGGCCTATGACCTGCCCATCGTAATGGTGGTCAACCCGCAGGCGATGCCGGACGTGACCAGCCTGCAGCAGTACATCGCCAAGGCCAAGGCCAAGCCCGGCGCGCTGAACTACACCAGCGCCGGCAATGGCAGCTTCGGCCACCTGTCGACCGAGCTGCTGAAGAACCTGGGCCACTTCGACGTGCAGCACGTGCCGTACAAGGGCAGTGCGCCCGCCATCTCCGACCTGCTGGCCGGCCAGGTGCCGATGATGTTCTCGGACATGATCGCCGCGCTGCCGCACATCAAGGCCGGCAAGCTGCGCCCGATCGCGGTGGGCTCCGCCAAGCGCGTGAGCTTCACGCCCGACGTCAAGACGGTGGCCGAGCAGGGCTTCCCGGGCTTCGACGCCACCGCCTGGGGCGGGCTGCTGGCGCCGGCCGGCACGCCCAAGGAGGTGGTGGCCACGTTGTCGGCCGAGTTGAAGAAGGCGCTGGCCGATCCGGCCGTGCAGCAGAAAATGCTGGGCGCCGGCACGGTGGCCGCTTATATGCCGCCCGAGCAGCTGGCCGCGCGCATGAAGGCCGACTACAGCAAGTGGGGCAAGGTGATCCAGGACAACGGCATCCGCGGCGACTGAGTGATTCGGATGCCGCTTCGGTGGCCCGGCTGAAGCTCAGGCGGGCTGCTGCCCTTGCGGCTGGCTGGCCGGCAGCACCGGCAAGGGCAGCGCCGGCTGGCAGGCAGCCGCGGCCAGGCCAAGGAACTGGCTGGAGGTGCGCAGGAACTGCTGGCAGGTCTGGCGGAAAAGCTCGAAGTCCATGTAGGTCTCGGTGAGGTGGGGTGGCGCGGTCCGGCCGTGGCCGCCGCGCCGCCGGCATCTTGCGTGGCAGATATGACAGTTTCTTGAAATCCCGCCAGCCAGCGCCGCCTACTGTCGCGCCAGGCGCACGGCGCTGCCAGAATGCCCACTGTGCTGGCAGAGGTGCTAAAATGTAAGTCTTTGATTCTCTTGGCCAAATGCTGTAGCCAGCATGGCCGTGCCGGAACCCTCCCGGCGCCAGGCGAGAGTCAGGGCGAGATGAGTTCCAGACGCGTATCCGTTTGTGCCGGGTTCGCCTCCCGCCAGACACCGATACCCATGACCACTACGAACGCACCAGAACCCACTACCGCGGGGCAGACCGCCGTGCAGACATTCGACAGCTTCGGCCTGGACGCGCGCATCCTGCGCGCCTTGTCCGAGCAGGGCTACACCACGCCCACCCCGATCCAGGCACAGGCCATCCCGGTCGTGCTGATAGGCAAGGACATGATGGGCGCCGCGCAGACCGGCACCGGCAAGACCGCAGGCTTCGCGCTGCCGATCATCCAGCGCCTGCTGCCGCTGGCCAATGCCAGCGCCTCGCCGGCACGCCACCCGGTGCGCGCGCTGATGCTGACGCCCACGCGCGAACTGGCGGACCAGGTCTACGACAACGTCGCGCGCTATGCCAAGCACACCGATCTGCGCAGCACCGTGGTGTTCGGCGGCGTGGACATGAATCCGCAGACCGATGCGCTGCGCCGCGGCGTGGAGATCCTGGTGGCAACGCCCGGCCGCCTGCTGGACCACGTGCAGCAGAAGTCGGTCAACCTGTCGCAGGTGCAGATGCTGGTGCTGGATGAAGCCGACCGCATGCTCGACATGGGCTTCCTGCCGGACCTGCAGCGCATCATCAACCTGCTGCCGGCGCATCGCCAGACGCTGCTGTTCTCGGCCACGTTCTCGCCGGAAATCAAGCGGCTGGCCTCCAGCTACCTGAAGCACCCGGTCACCATTGAAGTGGCGCGCAGCAACTCGACCAACGAGAACGTGCGCCAGATGGTGTACCTGGTCGAAGACGGCCACAAGCAGGCGGCGGTCGTGCACCTGCTCAAGCAGCGCGCCGAGCAGGGCCTGTCGCGCCAGTGCATCGTCTTCGTCAACAGCAAGATCGGCTGCTCGCGCCTGGCGCGCCACCTGGAGCGCGAGGGCATCAACGCCGCCGCCATCCACGGCGACAAGACCCAGACCGAGCGCATGCAGACGCTGGAAGGCTTCAAGAGCGGCACCATCGACGCGCTGGTCGCCACCGACGTGGCAGCGCGCGGGCTGGATATCCCCGACATGCCGTGCGTGGTCAACTTCGACGTGCCGTACAGCGCCGAAGACTATGTGCACCGCATCGGCCGTACCGGCCGTGCCGGCGCCAGCGGCGATGCGCTGTCGATCTACGTGCCGGGCAATGACGAGCGCCTGCTGTCCGATATCGAGAAGCTGATCAAGCGCAGCATCCCGCGCGGCAAGCTGGAAGGCTTCGACCCGACCGGCGAGCGCGCCCGCCAGGGCGACACCGAGCGCCGCCGCGAGCGTAGCGACGTGCGCCGCGCGCGCGGCAACGGCGAGGGCGAAGAGCGTCCGCGCCGCCACGACCACAGCGTCAACCGCCAGGTGTTCCGTGCCTCGGATGATCCGTTCTTCTCGCGCCCGTACGAGCCCAGCGCCGCCAGCGTCGCCCAGGCCAAGGCGGCCGATGAAGTGGCCGCCGCGCTGAGCCGCGGCCGCCAGGCGCCCAAGCGGCCGGTGGCTGCCCTGCTGGGCGGCGTGCCGCGCAAGTCCTGATCTGATCCTGCCGTAGCTGAAAATGGCCCGCCTGCGCGGGCCATTTGCTTTTGGGGGGGGCGCTAGCCGCGCGGGGGCTGCGGCAGCCTGGCCAGCAACTGGCGCCACCCGTCGGTGGCACGTGCAAGCCAGTCCTGCACATTCTCCGCGTGGATCGACAGCCCGAGGTGGGTGCCGGCTTCGCGCAGCGCGTCCAGCGGTGCGGTGGTGTCGATTGCCTGCGCACCGCTTTGCTTGCTCAGCTTCTCGCCGGTCTCGTTGACCACCACCGGCACGTGCAGGTAGGCCGGCGTGGGCAGGCCCAGCAGGTGCTGCAGGTGGATCTGGCGCGGCGTGGAGTCGAGCAGGTCGGCGCCGCGCACGATATGCGTGATGCCCTGCAGGCCGTCATCCACCACTACCGCCAGTTGATACGCCCACAGCCCGTCCGCGCGACGCAGCACGAAGTCGCCCAGCTCGGTTTCCAGGTCCTGGCACTGGCGGCCCTGCCAGCGGTCGTCGAAGCAGACGGTGGCGGCCGGGCCGTCCGGCACGCGCACGCGCCAGGCGCGCGGCAGCTTGCCGTTCAGGCCGTGGCGGCAGGTGCCGGGATAGCCCAGGGTCTGGTGCCGCTCGCGCACGTGCACCAGCGAATCGGCGATCTCCTTGCGCGAACAGCCGCACGGGTAGAGCTGCCCGGCGGCATCGAGGCGGCGCAGCGCATCGGCATAGAACGGTTCACGCCGGCACTGCCATACCGGCGGCTCGTCCGGCGTCATGCCCAGGCGTTCCAGCGTGAGCAGGATGTCTTCGTCCGCGCCGCGCACGCAGCGCGGCATGTCGATGTCCTCGATGCGCACCAGCCACTGGCCGCCGTGCGCGCGCGCGTCCAGCCAGCTGGCCAGCGCGGTGACCAGCGAACCCATATGCAGCGGCCCGGTGGGCGAGGGGGCAAAGCGGCCGCGATAGCCGGCCGCGGCAACCGTCGGTGCTGCCGTCGTTGCTGTCACTGCCATGAGGCCTGCCCTCAGCCGGCGAAGTCGGGTTGCTGCAGCAGCGCTTGTGCCAGGCGCGGGTCTTCCAGCTTGCTGGCCCACCACTGCAGCGCCTTGCCGCGGTTGCTGGTGCGCCAGGCTACCTTGAAGTTGCCCGGGGCGCGGACCTCGACGGTCTCGCGCGCCTGCAGCACGCCGCTTTCGATATGGGGTTGCGCCATCGGTGCCGGCAGCCAGCCGCAGCCCAGCCCGCGGATCTGCGCTTCGAGCTTGTCGCGCATGGTGGGCACCACCAGCACGTCTTGCCCGGCCAGCACGCCATGGGTGCGCGCCGGCAGGTTGCGCGAGGTGTCGCCCACCGCGACGATGCGGTGCCTGGCGATCTGGATGGTGGTGAGCGGGCCCTCTTCGGTGGCCAGCGGATGGTGCGCGGCCACCGCGAACACGAACGGCATCGAGCCCAGCGGCCGGATCTGGAAGCCCTGCGTGCTGGGCGCATCGTAGGCGCCGCCAATTACCAGGTCGGCGCGGTTGTTGACCAGCGCATCCCAGGCGCCGCCCAGCACTTCCTTGGAAAAGCGCAGCCGGGTGGCGGTGTTCTCGGCATAGAAGTCGTGGATCACCGGCAGCAGCGCGCGGAAGTTGATCAGGTCGTCGACCACGATGGTGAGGGTGGCCTCCCAGCCGGTGGCCAGGCGCTTGACGCGCCGTGCCAGGTCATCGGCGGCATGCAGCAGGTGGCGGCCCTCATCGAGCAGGGCGCGGCCGGCCGGCGTCAGCTCGGCGCGGTGGCGGCGCCGGTCGAACAGCAGCACGTCCAGGTCTTCTTCCAGCTTGCGCACCACGTAGGTCAGCGCGGAAGGGACCTTGCCCATCTCGTGGGCGGCGGCGGCAAAGCTGCCCTTGCGTTCGATGGCGTCCAGGACTTCGAGGGATTCTAGCGAGAGGGCCATGTTCAGAAATTCTGAATGACTGCTTCTAAGTCGATCCCCGTAAATATACGCCTCAAGCCCTAAACTTCCTAGCATCAAAAGCGAAAACGTATGCCGCGACACGGTTACCAAGCCGGTGCTTGCGGGCAAACAGGCTCAAGGAGGGCCATCAAAATGATTGAAATCAGAAAGTCTGCAGAGCGTGGTTACGCCGATCACGGCTGGCTGAAGTCCTTTCATTCGTTCTCGTTCGCCGACTACTATGACCCGCAACATGTGCAGTTCGGGCCACTGCGCGTGATCAACGAGGACCGCGTCGCGCCGGGCATGGGCTTTGGCACCCACGGCCACCGCGACATGGAAATCATCAGCTACGTGCTTGAGGGCGAACTGGCCCACAAGGACAGCATCGGCAACGGCAGCGTGATCCGCCCGGGCGACGTGCAGCGCATGAGCGCCGGCACCGGCGTGCGCCATTCGGAGTACAACCACGCCGCGCACGACACCACCCACTTCCTGCAGATCTGGATCATGCCGGCCGAGAACGGCATCGAGCCTGGCTACGAGGAAAAGCATTTCGACGCAGCCGACAAGCGCGGCAGGCTGCGCCTGGTAGCCAGCGCCGACGGCGCCGAGGGCTCGGTGGTGGTGCACCAGGACATGCGCCTGTACGCCGGCCTGTTCGATGGCGACGAGGCGGCCACGCTGGCGCTTGCGCCGGGCCGCCGTGCCTATGTCCACGTGGCGCGCGGCCGGGTGACGGTCAACGGCAAGGCGCTTGAAGCCGGCGACGCAGCGAAGCTGGAAGCCGTGGGCGAGGTCGCGCTGTCTGGCGGCGATGGCGCTGAAGTGCTGATGTTCGACCTGCCCTGAGCATCGTTCATTGCCGCATGCGAGAGCCCGCCTTCCGGCGGGCTTTTGCTTTTTGCATTGCGCGCCGGACCCCGGCAGGTAGCGCTGTGCTATCTTCTCGCTATGCATTGCGCCTGCGCCGGCACATCGCCGGCAAGCCCGGAAGGGCCAGGCGTGCCCTTGGAACACCCCGTACCAAGATGACCTTTGTTTCCATTCTCCTGGCGCTGATAGCTGAACAGTTCCGCGCCCTGGGCCGCAACAACCCGATCCACGAGATCGTGCGCGCACTCGGCGACCGCGCGGAACACGCCTTCGACACCGGCCGCCCGCGCGATGCCGCGCTGGCCTGGCTGACCGTGGTCCTGCCGCTGACCCTGGCGGTGATCGTGGTGCACTACCTGCTGGCCTCGATCAGCGTGGCGCTGACGCTCGCCTGGAATGTGCTGGTGCTGTACATGACGCTGGGCTTTCGCCAGTTCAGCCACTACTTCACCGACATCCACGAGGCCCTGAACCGCGACGACGTCCATACCGCGCGCACGCTGCTGCACGAGTGGACCGGCCTGGACACCGTCGAGATGCCGGTCTCCGAGATCGTGCGGCACACGCTGGAAGCGGCCATCATCGCCGTGCACCGGCATGTGTTCGGCGTCTTCTTCTGGTTCCTGGTGCCGGTCGGCCCCGGCGGGGTGGTGCTGTACCGCACCGCCGAATACCTGAGCCGCCACTGGAACCAGCCCTCGGCAGAGCGCAGCCCCGCACTGGGCCGCTTTGCGGCGCGCGTCTTCTATTTGCTGGACTGGATTCCGTCGCGGCTGACGGCGATCGGCTTTGCCATCGTCGGCAACTTCGAGGATGCGGTCTACGCCTGGCGCAACCATGCGCGCAAGTGGAACGATGCCGTCAACGGCATCCTGCTTGCCAGCGGGGGCGGGGCGCTGGGCGTGCGCCTGGGCACGCCGCTGGCCGAGGACGATTCCACCGTGGTGCTGCGCGCCAGCGTGGCCGGCCCGGCCGTGGACTATGCGCCCGGCATGGAAGAGGAAAACGGCGGCCCCGAACCGGTGCCGCCCGAATTCGGCACCGAGCCCGGCGTGCGCACGCTGCAGTCGGCCGTGGGCCTGGTATGGCGCGCGGTGGTGCTGTGGATGCTGCTGCTCGCCATGCTGTCGCTGGCGCTCTGGGTCGGCTGAAGGGCGTTAAAAAGGGGGCGGCGCGCTAGTCGCGGGCCGCGCCGCAGCGCCAGCAGGCGCCGAACTGGGCCTCGTGCCATTCCAGGCAGTGGCGGCATTGCCAGCTGGGCCCCGGTGCCGGGTTGGCGGCGGCATTGAGCGCCGCCCACGCCTGCGCTTCCATCTCGTCATCGACCAGCCACACCTGTGGCGCACTCTCCCGGAACGGGATCTCGCCGGTCGCGCCGGCCAGCCAGGTATTGCGCAATTCCGCCCGGATGCCGGCCGCCCGCAGGACGTTCCGGCAATGGGCCGCATCGACGAGCGAAGTGGCGGACAGCAGCAGTTTCATGGCAGCGCACCGGGTAACCCAGGTGCGCTTACCTTACCACGGCTTCTGCTGGTTGGATTCGTGCAGCAACTGCATGTAGAGCTGGTGGCGGCGCTCGGAGATCGCTCCCGAGGCGACCGCGGCCAGCACGCCGCAGCCGGGCTCGTTGACATGGTGGCAGTTGTAGAAACGGCATTCGGTCAGCAGCGGCCGGAACTCCGGGAAGGCGCGCTCCAGCATGCCCTCGCTCAGGTGGTACAGGCCGAATTCCTGGAAGCCCGGCGAATCGATCAGCGCACCCTGACGGCCATCCACGGTGCCCCATTCGGCCGGCAGGTGATAGAGCCGGGTGAAGGTGGTGGTGTGCTTGCCGGAGTCGAGCTTGGCCGAGATCTCGCGGGTCTGCGCATCCACGCCCGGGATCAGCAGGTTCAGCAGCGACGACTTGCCCATGCCCGATTGCCCGATCAGGATGCTGGCCAGCCCCGCCAGGCGCGGCTTGAGCGCGGCCAGCGCCTGCGCCGGGTCGGCGCGCACCGACAGCTCCAGCGTGTCGTAGCCCAGCCCGCGGTACAGTGCCAGGCGCCCTCGCGCTTCTTCCAGCCGGTCGGGCAGGTCGGTCTTGTTGAGCACGATCAGCGGCCGGATCTCCATGGCCTCGGCCGAAACCAGGGCGCGGCCGAGCAGGTCTTCGGAGAAGCCCGGCTCGGTTGCCAGCACGATCACGACCTGGTCGATATTGGCGGCCAGCAGCTTGGACTTGAACTGGTCGGAGCGGTGCAGCAGGTTCTTGCGCGGCGAGGCCGCGGTGATCACGCACTGGTCGGCGGCGGCGCGTTCCACGCTGACATGGTCGCCCACCGCGCAGTCGCTCTTCTTGCCGCGCGGGAAGGCATGCATGCGCGTGCCGTCGCCCAGCTCGACCACGTAGTGGCGGCCATGGGCGGCGATGATCAGCGCGGATTCGGTGGTCTTGCCGGCATGGCTGCCGCCGCCGGCGTTGCGGTGACGCGTGGCGCGGCTCATGCGTGCGCCAGCAGGCGGTCGATCCGCTGCGCGGCGGGCGGATGCGAGTAGTAGAAGGCGCTGTAGAGCGGATCGGGCGTCAGCGTCGAGGCGTTGTCCTTGTACAGCTTCACCAGCGCGGACACCAGGTTGCCGGCATCGGTCTGGTCGGCGGCAAAGGCGTCGGCTTCGAACTCATGGCGGCGCGACGACAGGCTCGACAGCGGCCCCAGCAGGAAGGTGAACACCGGCAGCGCCAGGAAGAACAGCACCAGCGCCAGCGCGTTGTTGGACACGCCCAGGTTGGGCACCACGCCCAGCCCGGTGTAGAACCAGCTGCGCGTGGCCAGCCAGCCCAGCAGCGCCAGGAACACCAGGCTCAGCGCGAAGGTGACGACGATGCGCTTGGCCACGTGGCGGCGCTTGAAGTGGCCCAGCTCATGTGCCAGCACCGCCTCGATCTCGTCGCCCGTCAGGCGCTCCAGCAGCGTATCGAAGAAGACAATGCGCTTGGCCGCGCCGAAGCCGGTGAAGTACGCATTGCCGTGGGCGCTGCGCTTGCTGCCGTCCATCACGAACAGGCCCTTGCTGGCAAAGCCGCAGCGCTTCATCAGGGCCTCGATGCGCTGGCGCAGCGATTCGTCGGTGAGCGGCTCGAACTTGTTGAACAGCGGCGCGATAAAGGTCGGGAACACCACCAGCAGGAGCAGGTTGAAGGCCATCCACACCAGCCAGGTCCAGACCCACCACAGCGAGCCGGCGCGCTCCATCAGCCACAGCACCGCCAGCAGCAGCGGCAGGCCCAGCGCGCAGGCCACCACCAGCATCTTGGCCACGTCGGCCAGCCACAGGCCGAACGTCATCTTGTTGAAGCCGAAGCGCTGCTCGATGCCGAACTGGCCGTACAACGAGAACGGCAGGTCCACCAGCCCGCCGATCAGCGCCACGCTGGCCACCAGCGCCACGCCATAGGCATAGCCCGGGCCGAAGGTGTCCAGCCAGGACTGGTTGAGCCACTGCAGCCCGCCCAGCATGGTGAAGCCGATCAGCACCGCGGCCCCGGCCAGCACCTCGAGCATCGACAGCCGGGTGCGGGCGATGGTGTAGTCCGCGGCCTTCTGGTGCGAGGCCAGGCTGATGGTGTCGGCAAAGCGCGGCGGCACCGCATTGCGGTGCTGCGCCACATGCCGGACCTGGCGGGCGGCCAGCCAGAGCCTGGTCAGCACCATCAGCACCAGGGCGGCGAGAAAGACAATCGTGAACATCGGCAGGAGCCTTGTTGTGGGTGCGGGCGCCCGGCATTGTGTGCGGCGGGCGTCCGTTGGACCGCCGGGCCCGGGGTGGGGCAGGTGGCGGTCCGGGATATCCGGAAAACGCCGCGGCGCTGGTGCGCAAGCGGCCATTCCGGACGGATATGCGAGAATTATAAATTGTTCGCGCCCGGCCCCGCCGCGGCCGCTTCCCTGAAATCCCTTCTTCCGCAGTCCCGATGACAAGCCAAGCCACCGCCAAATCCGTCAAAAGTGAAAACAACCTGATCTGGCTGGACATGGAAATGACCGGCCTGCAGCCGGATACCGATCGCATCATCGAAATAGCGATCGTCGTTACCGACTCCGAACTTAATATCCTGGCCGAAGGCCCGGTGCTGGTGATCCACCAGAGCGACGCCGTGCTCAATGGCATGGACAACTGGAACAAGGGCACCCACGGCCGCTCGGGCCTGATCGACAAGGTCAAGGCATCGACCCTGACCGAAGAGCAGGCCGAGGCCGAACTGCTGGCCTTCCTCAAGCGCTGGGTGCCGGCCAACAAGTCGCCGATGTGCGGCAACTCGATCTGCCAGGACCGCCGCTTCATGGCGCGCTACATGCCCAAGCTGGAGGCCTTCTTCCACTACCGCAACCTGGACGTGTCCACGCTGAAGGAGCTGTGCAAGCGCTGGGAGCCGGCCATCCACAAGGGCTTTATCAAGCGCCAGCTGCATACGGCGCTGGCCGACATCCTGGAATCGGTCGAGGAACTGCGCTACTACCGCACGCACTTTATCCGTCACACCGCGCCGGGCGCCGCACCGGCAGCCGATGCGCCGGCCGCAGACGCACCAGCCGCCGACACGCCCGCGCAATAACCGGGGCCAGCGGCTCCCGAAACAACAACCCACCACGAGCGACGGGCCGCCCCCACCGGGCAGCCGCGTTGCCGCCGCCGGGCGCTGTCCGGGGCGTGTCCCGCCTGCCCATGCTTGAGCGCATCGTCTCCATCATCACGCCGGTCATCCTGATCATCCTGGTCGGGTGGCTGTACGGGCGCAAGGCCCATCCGGACATGGCCGGCATCAACCGCGCCACGCTGGACGTGATCGCGCCGCTGCTGGTGGTGTCGGCCTTCGTCAGCAAGGATTTCGTGCTGGCCGACCAGCTGGTGCTGCTGGGCTGCGCGGTGGCGGTGGTGCTGGGCTCGGGCGTGCTGGCGTGGGCGCTGGCGCGGCTGCTGAAGGCCGATCCGCGCACCTTCGTGCCGCCGATGATGTTCAACAACTGCGGCAACATGGGCCTGCCGCTGTCGGTATTTGCCTTCGGCCCGGCTGGCCTGGCGCCGGCGGTGGCGCTGTTCGCGGCATCGAACCTGATGCACTTCACCATCGGCATGAAGATCGTCAACCGCCATGCATCGATGGCGCAGATCGCGCGCAACCCCATGGTGCTGGCCACCGTGGCGGGCGTGGCGCTGGCGCTGGCGCGGCCATGGTTCACGCTGCCGGATCCAGTCTACCAGTCGGTCAAGCTGCTGGGCGACGCCACCGTGCCGCTGATGCTGTTTGCGCTGGGCGTGCGCATGAAGGACGTCAGCCTGCGCAACTGGGGCATGGGCCTGGTCGGCGCCGCGGCCTGCCCCCTGACGGGCATTGCGGTGGCACTGCTGCTGGCGCAGTGGGTGCCGCTGACCGAATTGCAGCGTGGCCTTCTCTTTGTGTTTGCCGCGCTGCCGCCGGCGGTGCTGAACTTCCTGGTGGCAGACCATTTCCGGCAGGAGCCGGACCAGGTGGCGTCGATCGTGCTGCTGGGCAATATCGCCGCGGTGGTGTTCGTGCCGGTGGGGTTGTACCTGGGCTTGCGCTGAGAAGCGGGAAGGGGGGAACCCGCAGGCGGGCGCCTGCGGGCGATTGGTGCGATTGGCGGGATTACGCGGCGGGCTTGGCCCGCACGGCGTTCTTCGGGCGCCAGGCCTTGACGATGGCTTCGTCGGTTTCCATGTAGGGGCCGCCGATCAGGTCGATGCAATACGGCACCGCAGCAAAGATCCCTTGCACCACGGCCTTGCCATCGGCATCGCGCAGGCCCTCAAGGGTCTCGCGGATGGCGCGCGGCTGGCCGGGCAGGTTGACGATCAGCGCGGCGCGGCTGGCGGTCTCGCGGATCACCGCCACCTGGCGCGACAGGATCGCGGTCGGCACGAAATGCAGGCTGACCTGGCGCATCTGCTCGCCAAAGCCGGGCATTTCCTTGGTGCCCACGGCCAGCGTGGCCTCCGGCGTCACGTCGCGGCGCGCCGGGCCGGTGCCGCCGGTGGTCAGCACCAGGTCGCAGCCGGCCACGTCGACCAGGTCGATCAGGGTGCGCGAGATCTGCGCCTGCTCGTCCGGGATCAGCCGCTCCACCGCCTGCCAGGGCGTGGTCAGCGTGCGCCCGAACCACTCGCGCAGCGCCGGGATGCCTTCGTCCTGGTAGGTGCCGGCCGAGGCGCGGTCCGAGATCGAAACGAAGCCGACAACGAGTTCGTCGGGATGGTTGCGGACTACCGGCTGCGTGGTCTGGGTCATGCCTCGGGCTCCGGGGTAGGGGGTTGGTCCGCGGCGGCGCCGGCCTTGCCGTCCTTCGCGTCCAGCGCCGTCTTGATCGCCTGGAACAGCTCGCGGAAATAGCGCGGCGGCTTGCTTTGCTCCTTTTCCTTGCGCGCGTTGCGGATGGTGTTGCGCAGCGCCTGCACGTCGATGCCGGGATGCTCGGCGAGGAAGCGCGTCAGCGCCGCGTCGTCGGCCAGCAGCAGCTCGCGCCAGCGCTCGATCAGGTGCATGCGGGCGGTTTCGGCCTTGCTGGTGCCCTTGAAGCCCTCCAGCGCTTGCCGGATCACCTCGACCTCTTCGTCTTCGAGGCCGCGCATGATCTTGCCCACGAACTGCATCTGGCGGCGCTTGCCTTCGTGGCTGTTGATGCGGCGGGCCTGGTGGATGGCGTCGGCCAGCGCTTCGGGCATGGGCACGCGCGCCAGGCGGTCCTTGGCCAGGGCTTCGAGCTCGGCGCCAAGGTCCTGCAGGGCGGTCATGTCGCGCTTGCGCTGCGACTTGCTTTTCGGTTCGTCGTCTTCCGGTTCGGGCGCAAAGCCTCCGGGAAAGCGCGAGCCATTCGGATTACGGGAATTTCGCGTCATGCCCGGCATTTTATCTTGCTATGATTGCCGCTTGGACTTTTGATGACACCCGCCCAGCATGGACCAGATCGCAGAACAAACCGCGCACTTCACCTACACCCAGGCCCAGCTCAGCGAGATGGCCGCCGATGTGCTGCGCGTTGCACGCGAACTTGGGGCGACCGACGCCGCCACCGAGATCTCCGAAGGCAGCGGCCTGTCGGTATCGGTACGCAAGGGGCAGGTGGAAACCATCGAGCAGAACCGCGACAAGGTGGTCGGGGTCACGGTCATGATCGGCAAGCGCCGCGGCAATGCCAGCACCTCGGACTTCTCTCCGGCCGCGCTGCGCGCCACCGCCGAGGCCGCCTACAACATCGCCCGCTTCACGGCCGAGGACGATTGCGCCGGCCTGGCCGAGGAAGAACTGCTGGAACGCGCGCCACAGGACCTGGAACTGTTCCACCCCTGGGCGCTGGACGCCGAGCGCGCCATCGACATCGCCACCCGCGCCGAGGCCGCCGCCTTCGCGGTGTCGCCGCGCATCCGCAACAGCGACGGCGCCAGCGTGTCGGCGCAGCATTCGCAGTTCGTGCTGGCGACCACGCGCGGCTTCTCGGGCGGCTACCCGTATTCGCGCCATTTCATCTCGTGCGCGCCGATCGCCGGCAGCGGCAGCGGCATGCAGCGCGATGACTGGTACTCGTCCAAGCGCTCGCCGCTGGCGCTGGCCGCGCCCGAGGACATCGGCCGCTACGCCGCCGAGCGCGCGCTGGCGCGGCTGCAGGCGCGCCAGCTGTCCACGCGCCGCTGCCCGGTGCTGTTCGAGGCGCCGCTGGCCGCGGGGCTGCTGGGCGCCTTCGTGCAGGCGGTGTCGGGCGGCGCGCTGTACCGCAAATCCACTTTCCTGTGCGATTCGCTGGGCCAGGCCGTGTTTGCGCCGCATATCCAGATCCATGAGCAGCCGCACACCCCCGGCGCCATGGGCAGCGCCCCGTTCGACGAGGAAGGCGTGCGCACCCGCGCCCGCGACGTGGTGCGCGACGGCGTGGTGCAGGGCTATTTCCTGTCGACCTATTCCGCGCGCAAGCTCGGCATGCAGACCACCGGCAACGCCGGCGGCTCGCACAACCTGACGCTGACCAGCTCGCTGACCGAGCCCGACGACGACTTCCCGGCCATGCTGCGCAAGCTCGGCACCGGCCTGCTGGTGACCGAGCTGATGGGGCAGGGCGTCAACTACGTGACCGGAGATTATTCGCGCGGCGCCTCGGGCTACTGGGTCGAGAACGGCGTGATCCAGTACCCGGTCGAGGAAATCACCATCGCCGGCAATATGGCCGAGATGTTCCAGCAGATCGTCGCCATCGGCGCGGATGCGCTGGTGCGCGGCACCAAGGAAACCGGCTCGATCCTGCTTGAGCAGATGACGATTGCCGGCACCTGAGCGGCGCGCGCCGCCCAAAGAAAAAGCAGGCCGGCCGGCCTGCTTTTTTATTGCCCGCGCAATGCCTTACGACTCGTCTGACGGTGGCCGCTCATACGTGACGAAGGCATAGTCGAAGCCATTCGCTTCCGAATGATGCGTTTCGCGCGCGGTTTCAATCCATTGGGTGCGGTCGATCGCCGGGAAGAAGGCATCGCCTTCCACATCCGCGTCGATCTCGGTCACCACCAGCCGGTCCGCGCACGGCATGGCCTCGGCGTAGAGCTGCGCGCCGCCGATCAGGAAGATCTGCTCCGCGCCCACGCACAGGCGCTGGGCGTCTTCCAGCGAGGCCGCCACCTCGGCGCCCTCGATGCGCAGGTCCGGGTTGCGGCTGACCACGATATTGCGGCGCCCCGGCAGCGGGCGGCCGATCGAGTCCCAGGTCTTGCGGCCCATGATCACGGGCGCGCCCATGGTGGTGCGCTTGAAGTGCGCCAGGTCTTCCGGCAGGCGCCACGGCAGCGTGTTGTCGCGGCCGATGGTGTTGTTGCGGGCGCGGGCGACGACCAGTGTCAGCAGCGTCATACGGCCACCGGTGCCTTGATGGCGGCGTGCGACTGGTAGCCGGCCAGTTCAAAGTCTTCGTAGCGGTAGTCGAAGATGCTGTCGGGCTTGCGCAGGATCTTCAGCTGCGGCAGCGCCAGCGGCTCGCGTGCCAGCTGGGTCTGCACCTGCTCGAAATGGTTGTTGTACAGATGGCAGTCGCCGCCGGTCCAGACGAAGTCGCCCACTTCCAGCCCGGTCTGCTGCGCCATCATGTGGGTCAGCAGCGCATAGCTGGCGATATTGAACGGCACGCCCAGGAAGATATCGGCGCTGCGCTGGTAGAGCTGGCACGACAGCCGGCCATCGGCCACGTAGAACTGGAAGAACGCGTGGCAGGGCGGCAGCTTCATGCGCGGGATGTCGGCCACGTTCCAGGCCGATACGATCAGGCGGCGCGAATCCGGGTTGGCGCGGATCTGCGCCACCAGGTCGGTGATCTGGTCGATATGGCGGCCGTCCGGCGCCGGCCACGAGCGCCATTGCGAGCCGTAGACCGGGCCCAGTTCGCCGTTCTCGTCGGCCCACTCGTTCCAGATGCTGACGCCGTGCTCCTGCAGCCAGCGCACGTTGGTCGAGCCCTGCAGGAACCACAGCAGCTCCAGGATGATCGACTTGAGGTGCAGCTTCTTGGTGGTCACCACCGGGAAGCCTGCGCGCAGGTCGAAGCGCATCTGGTAGCCGAACACCGAGCGCGTGCCGGTGCCGGTGCGGTCGGCCTTGTCGGTGCCATGCTCGTACACATGGCGCATGAAGTCGAGGTACTGTTTCATCGGCGCGGGGCGGGATCGGAAGTGACGCGGGCGCTGGTCCCGCAAAGCTGGCATTTTAAAGCAAAAGGGCCATCCCTCAGGATGGCCCTTCAGCGGGCTGGCCGGGGCGGGCGCCCCGGCCATGCCTGGCACGGCTTGCCGCCTTAGTGGCTGCTGGCCGGTTGCTGCACGCGGCGCTTCTGTACCAGGTAGCCGGCGCCCAGCACGCCGCCGACGATCAGCACGTACAGGCCCCAGTTGACCACCGGGTTGGCTTCGAAGAACGCGTTGATCATCGGCTCATGCACGATCATCTTGACCGCCGTGAACGCCAGCACGCCCGCGCCCAGGTAGATGATGATCGGGAAGCGGCCCATCAGCTTGAGCACCAGGCTCGAGCCCCACACCACGATGGGGATGCTGATCAGCAGGCCCAGCACCACCAGCAGGAAGCTGCCGTGCGCGGCACCGGCCACGGCCAGCACGTTGTCCACGCCCATCACCGCGTCGGCGATGATGATGGTCTTCATAGCGCCCCACAGGGTCGAGGCGCCCGAGCCGTGCCCCTCGCCGTCGCCTTCGTCGGAGAGCAGCTTGTAGGCAATCCACACCAGCGCCAGGCCGCCGATCAGCATCAGTCCCGGAATCTTCAGCAGCCAGACCACGCCGATCGTCATGGCCGAACGCACCACCACGGCACCGACGGTACCCCAGATGATGGCCTTCTTCTGCAGGTGGGCGGGCAGGTTGCGCGCCGCCAGGGCGATCACGATGGCATTGTCGCCAGCCAGCACCAGGTCAATGACGACGATGGACAGCAGTGCCGTCAGGAACTGCATCGTGAACAGATCGGTAAACCACTCCATGAACTCTCCTCAGGGTACAAATCAGCGCAAGTGCGCGTATCGGGTTCGCCTGGATTCACGTAGCACGGGAGCGTGGGGGCGCCTTTGCAAACCATGAAGTCCAGGTTGCAAAGGTCTTGCTCGACCACTGGCGCGGTATGCGCGCCGGTAGTCAGCACAACCGGGGACAAGGGTCCCGGAATGACGATTGTGCTAAGGGCATGGGCCCCGGAGCTACTCCCCTTTGAGGGACACGACCCGTTTCGGGGCCGCGCTGGGCGGGATTATAAACGAACTGCAAGGGATATGCCCCATTAGGAAAGATACTGACTCAAGGTTTTTGATGTGCCGCGTGCGGCGCATCCGGCGATCGGGCGGTGCGCGATCCGCCGGATGGGCCTATCCTTTAAGTTCGGCTTCGCCCGATGCGTCCCGGACGGCACAGGGGGGTGTTGCGGAGACCGGCGCGCACGACATGCACAGCGCGGCCTTGGGGAATACGCAGTGAAGCAGTGACCATTCGCGACCACACAAGGAAACGACATGCCGGCTGTTCCGAATCCGCCGAATACCCCCTTCCAGAACAAAGCCCCGCAGACACCTCTCCCCCCCCTGAACCACCACAACGGCCATGCGGCCGCACCGCCCGCCCTGGTTGCGCTGGCCAATGGCCGTGCGCACCTGCCGCCGCCCCAGCCGGAGTTCGTGCAGCAGTACCGCGAGGACAATGGTGCGCTGCGCGAGCAGGTGCTGGCCGGGCTGCGTGCCGGGCAGGCCGCCATCAGCCCCAAGTTCTTCTACGACGTGCTGGGCTCGCGCCTGTTCGAGGCCATCACCGACCTGCCTGAGTACTACCCGACCCGCACCGAGGCCGCGATCTTTGCCAGCGCGGCGCCGGCCATTGCCGCGCGTGCCGGCAGCGGCTGCGTGCTGGTGGACCTGGGTGCGGGCAATTGCGAAAAGGCTGCCAGGCTCTTTGGCAGCCTGCGCCCGGCGCAGTACGTGGCGCTGGATATCTCGGTGGAGTTCCTGCGCGCGACGCTGTCGTCGCTGCAGCAGCAGCATCCCGAGATCCCGATGCTGGGCCTGGGTGCCGACCTGTGTGCGCCGTTCGATCTGCCCGCCAACGTCAGGCGCGGCAGGCGGCTGTTCTTCTACCCGGGTTCGAGCATCGGCAATTTCGCCCCGGTCGAGGCCCTGGCATTGCTGCAGCGCATGCGCGGCGCGGCCGGGCGCGGCGACGGCGTGCTGATCGGGGTCGACTTGCACAAGGACGAAGCCACGCTGGTGTCTGCCTATGACGATGCGCTGGGCGTGACCGCCGCGTTCAACCGCAACGTGCTGCGCAACGTGAACCGCATCGTCGGCACGGATTTTTCGCTCGACGACTGGCGCCATGTGGCGAGCTTCGACCGCGCGGCATCGCGCATCCAGATGCACCTGCAGGCGTGCCGCGACGTGCGCGTGCAATGGCAGGGCGGCGCGCGCGAGTTTGCCGCCGGCGAACGGATCCATACCGAGGACTCCTACAAATACCGCCCGCAGGACTTCACGCTCTTGCTGGAAGCCGCCGGGTTTGACGACCCGGTGTACTGGACCGACCCGAGCGGCTGGTTCGCCGTGTTCCACGCGCGCGGCTGATCCGCCCGCGCGGGCGCCATCCGGCAGGGATGGCAGGTAGTGTCATAATGGCCGCAGCCGGCCTGGCGTGCGAGCGCCAGGCCAGCAGTTGCCTGCTTCGGTCACTGCCTGTCCACTGTTCACTCCCTGCACGGACTTTCCCGATGAGCGGCTTTCCCATGCTTCCCGATCTCTACTTCACCGGCGGCAAGGCGACCTGGTCCGACCCGCGCCGGCTGCCGCGCGAAGGGCTGGCGCAGGCGCTGGTCGATGCGCGCAACCGCACGCTGGCGTGGCTGGCACCGTTCGGGCAGACGCGCCGCGCCTGGGACGTGCCGCATCAGTACGATGCCGATCCGCCGTTGTGGACGCTCGGGCACGTGGCCTGGCATGCAGAGTGGTGGTGCCTGCGCGGCGTGCGCCAGGTGGACCGCGGCGGCGTGCCGGTGCCGGTGGCGTCCGAGCCATCGCTGCTGGACGGCGCCGACGAGTGGTTCGACCCGGACCGCATCGGCCCCGACGAGCGCTGGGAGATCGCGCTGCCCGACGTCGCGGTGGTCAAGCGCTATGCTGCCGACGTGCTCGACGGCGTGCTGCGCCGGATCGCGCTGCTGGCCGACGACAGCGACCTGACCCTGTACCCGTACCGCCGCGCGCTGCTGCATGAGGATGCCCAGGGCGAAGGCGTAGCCGCGCTGTTGCAGGCGCTGGGCATGGCGCCCGCGGAGGCCATCGGCGCCGGTCCGGTGCAGCCTGCGGGGCATGGCGGCACGCTGCATTTCCCGGGCGGTCGCTTCACGCTCGGCTGGAGCGATCCCGACGGCTTTGCCTGGCCGGATGAGCTGCCGCCGCAGCCCACCTACGTCCCCGTGTTTGAAATGGACATGGCGCCGGTCAGCAACGCGCAGTTCCTCGAGTTCGTCGAGGACGGCGGCTACGAGCACCCGGCGTGGTGGTCGGCAGCGGGGCGCCAGTGGCTGATGACGCAGGAACGCTCGGCGCCGCGCTACTGGTCGCGCCATCCGGAATCGCGCGGCTGGATGGTGGAGCGCTTCGGCACGCTGCGCACGCTCAATCCGGATGAGGCGGTGCGCCACGTCACGCTGTACGAGGCGCAGGCGTGGTGCGTGTGGGCGGGGCGGCGCCTGCCGGCGGAATCGGAATGGGAGCTCGCCGCGACGCAGAACCGCGGCCTGCAGTGGGGGGCGCTGCGCGAGTGGACTGCCACGCCCTACGAGCCGTACGCCGGATTTGCCGCCGCGCCGTCAGACAGCGAGGTGGTGGGGCGTTTCGGCACGCACCAGGCGGTGCGCGGTGTGTCGTTCGCCAGCCCCGCGCGGCTGCGCCATGTGCGGGCAAGGTGGGCGCGGTTGCCGGAGGATGATCTGTCCTTCATCGGCTTTCGCACCTGCGCGCTGTAGCGGGCTGTACGCGACAACAAAAAAGGGCACCCGAGGGTGCCCTTTCTTCTGCCTGGCAGGTGCGCTTAGCGCACCGCCCGATCAACGCTCGTAGCGCGAGCGGCTGTTGCGGTTGCCGTTGCTGCCGCCATTGCCGCCGAAACCGCCGCCAAAGCTGCGATTGCCGTCACGGTTGCCGTCGCGGTTGCCGAAGCTGCGGCCTTCGCCGTTGCCACCAGTGCTGGCACCGGTGTTGCCACGATAGCCGCCGCCGGTGCGGTCGCCGAAGCCACCACGGTTGTTGTCGCCAAAGCTGCGGGCGGCGCCGTCGCGGTTGCCGAAACCACCGCGGTTGTCGTCGCCGAAGCTGCGGCCGCCTTCGCGGTTGCCGAAGCCACGCGCACCGTCGTTGGCGCCGCGGTAGCCGGCGCCCTGGCCCTGGCCCTGGCCTTGGCCACGGTAGCCGCCTTCACGATTGCCGAAGCCACCGCGGTTGTCGTCACCGAACGGGCGTGCGCCTTCCGGGCGGTTGCCGAAGCCACGGCTCTCGCCGCTGAACTTGCGCTCGCCGAAGCCGGTGCGGTTCTCGCCGCCGCCGAACTTGCGGTCGCCGAAGCTGCGTTCGCCGCCACGGTAGCCGCCGCCATTGCCGCGGGAGTCACCGCGGCCGCCGCCCGGCTTGCCGCCGAAGTTGGAACGCGGCTTGGGCGAACGGCGCGGCTCCAGGCCTTCGATCACCGAAGCGTCGATGCGCTGGTTGGTGAAGCGCTCGATGCGCTTCCACTGGAACATGTCGTTGTGGTTCACCAGGTTGATGGCGGTGCCCGAGCGGCCAGCGCGGCCGGTACGGCCGATGCGGTGCACGTAGTCCTCGGCCTGCTTGGGCAGGTCGAAGTTCACCACGTGGGTGATATCGGGCACGTCGATGCCGCGCGCGGCCACGTCAGTGGCCACCAGCACGCGCAGGTTGCCGCGGCGCAGCGCGGTCAGGGTGCGGTTGCGCGCGCCCTGGGTCATGTCGCCGTGCAGCGCGCCGGCGGAGAAGCCGGTGTCGGACAGGCGCTCGGCCAGCGAATCGGCATCGCGCTTGGTCGCGGTGAAGACGATGGCTTGCTTGAGCGTCGCGTCGCGCAGCAGGTGGTCCAGCAGGCGTTCCTTGTGCGACATGTCGTCGGTGAAGTGCAGGCGCTGCTCGATATGGCTCTGGTCGGCGCGGGCCGCGGCGATCTCGATGCGCTGCGGGTCGCGCAGCTGGCGCGAGGCGAGCTGGCCGATGCGCGCATCCAGCGTAGCCGAGAACATCAGCGTCTGGCGCGAAGCCGGGGTGGCGTTGACGATGGCGTCGATGTCGTCGGCAAAGCCCATGTCGAGCATGCGGTCAGCCTCGTCGAACACCAGCATCTGCAGCGCCGACAGGTCGATGCGGCCGGCGTCGATATGGTCGAGCAGGCGGCCCGGCGTGGCCACCAGGATGTCAGGCATCTTGGACAGCGCGGCCAGCTGCTTGGGGTAGGGCATGCCGCCCAGGATGCTGGCGCAGACGATGCGGCGCAGGTTGCGGCCGTACTTGGCGGCAGCCTCGGTCACCTGCAGCGCCAGTTCGCGCGTCGGGGTCAGCACCAGCAGAGCGGGCTGGGCCGGCGACGGGCGCGGGCGCTTGCCCTTCATGCGCTTGGCGGGCTCGGTCGCGCGCTGCGGCGCCGGCATTTCGCTGATGCGCTGGATCGCGGGCAGCATGAACGCGGCGGTCTTGCCCGAGCCGGTCTGGCTCGAGACCAGCAGGTCGCGGCCGGCCAGGAAGGCCGGGATGGCCTGGGCCTGCACCGGCGTGGGCGTGTTGTAGTTCAGTTCGGAGAGGGCGCGCAGGATGGCCGTATCGAGGCCAAGCGTGGCGAAACCGCTTTCCACGGCCGGGGCTTCTTCAACTGCCGGGCTGGGGTTGAGCAGGGCGTCGAGCTTGTCGAGCGGGCTCTGGGCAGCGTCGGAAGTGATCGAAGCGTCGGTCGCGGAGGCAATAGCTTGCTCCGCACGAATGTCGTGCTGGGTCATGTCGGAATGGTCAAATAAATGCATGGCACCCCGGCAAAGCTGAATGGGGTGGGCGCAGTGCAAAGTCTTAAAAAGGCTTCGGCGCCAATCGGTGAGGCCGTTACGACAGACACAGCTGGCAGTACGGCGGCAGGCAGGGCGGTGGCTGGTCCCGCTAGGCGGTCCGGCCGTATCCCTGGCAGGCAAACAGCTCAGGTTTCAGGCTGTTCAACAGGATCGGAGACGAGGCGACGTCAGGTGAGCGGTGCGTTCTGCTGGGCGGCTGGGGCCATGAAGTGATGACTAGGCGTCCGGCAGCGAGGAAACAGAGCTTGGGAGGGCAGCGGATTCGCCGCGGCAGGAAGCCGGGCGTTTGGCGGATCTCACAGTTGCGAAACTCACGGCGCGGATTATAGCAGAGTACGGAATTTTTGTTGCACTGCGAAAACGTAACCGGATATGTCAGGCGCTCGTCACCTTCCAGGCGCGCCCCGCACCACGCTGGTTGAAAGCCGAAAACCCCCGCCTATACTGGAGGCGCGAGCACACAGGATGCCCGCACGGGGCGGACGAAAACGCTCCCGCTTGACCTCTTCCAGCGGCATTGGGCCGCTGTTCGCGGCGAGCACTGCGGTCATTGACTCCAAGCGCCAGTCTTCCTGCGACTCTCCGGGTGGTCCGGATGGGCGTCCGCTTCATGCTTCATGGGCGGAATCATGGGAAGCCTGCCTGGAACAGAATGACCGAACTGCTGACCGCGTGACCCAGGTGGTCCGGGCCCGTCCGCATCCAAAGCCCGCCAGCGATGGCGGGCTTTTCATTTGGACGGTTGTGGTTGCGGTTCAGTCTTCTGCATCCTTGCCAGCGGCCGTGCGCGGCAGCCGCCCGAGCGGCTGCTCCTGCGGCATCACATGGCGGTTGCCCGGCAATCCGCCCGGGTAGCCGACGATGCGCGCGGCGCCCTGGCGCCGCAAGCCATGCCATGCCTGGCCGCCGGCGGTGCGCCCGCCGCCCAGGATGGCGGTCATGGCCTGCCGGTCGAGATCCATGCTGTCGGGCAAATCCTTGATGACGATCACTGCCATGGCTGTCTCCGGTCAAGCGGCGCCACGGCCATGCGGCCGCGGGACCGCTTCAGTATAGGCGAGGCGGTCCGCGGTCTTGCCCGCGGGGCCGCCGCGCGGTGCGCTCAGACTGCGGCGAAATTGCCGGCCCATTGCGACGGGTTGACGTTGACGCGCACCGGGCCGAAGTCGGGGCCGACGATGCTGTTGTTGAGCGTGTTGACGTTGATGCTCTGCAGCTGCGCGATGTTCTGGTTGACGTTGACGGTGACGTTGGCGAGCGGGCCGACGTTGCCGACGCCGCGGCTGAGCCACGAGTTGCCGCCGCGTACGGCGCACAGCGAGGCACGGTCGAGTTCTTTGCTCAGGGCGAGATCGCGGACGAGGATCGATGACATGGTGGTGCTCCTTTGAGTCGGGTGCCGGGGGCGGCTGGCGCGGAGATTGCTGTATCTGCGCGCCTGCCGCGGCCAGGGCGTATCAGCCGAAGATGTTGTTGGTGGCGTTCTGGTTGGTGTGCACGTCGGACTTGACATGGTCCAGGAAGGCCGAGCCGTTGCCGTTCAGGTTGGTCACGGTCTGCATCTGCGCGATGCTTTGCGTGGCGTTGATGCTGTTGTCCAGCGACAGCTTGATCGGCATGTAGACGGCGGCGAAGGGCAGGTACGACAGGCCGCCGCGCACGGCGTGCATGCGCTTGCTGTCGAGGGTTTCGGCGGCGGGCAGGTCCTTGATGGTCAGCGTGGTCATGATGGTCTCCGGTATCGGTCAGTGCGTGGGTGGCTGGGGCGCGCGGGCTCAGCCGTAGATGTTGTTGGTGGCGTTCTGGTTGGTATCCACATGCGAGCGCACATGGTCCAGGAAGGCCGAGCCGTTGCCGTTCAGGTTGGTGACGGACTGCATCTGGGCGATTTCCTGCACGGCCTTGATGCTACTGTCGAACGACAGGTTCAGCGGGCTGTAGACCGCGGCGAACGGCATGTAGGCCAGGCCGCCGCGTACGGCGTGCATGCCCTTGCGGTCCAGGGTTTCGGTGGAGGACAGGTCCTTGATGGTCAGCGTGGTCATGATGGTCTCCGGTAGAGGAAGGCACTGCTTGGGTCTGGTTTCGAGCATCGGGTTGGTGTCGCGCTCGGGAGGTACTAACGCAGGGACTGTGCCAATGCCGTTGCCGGGCCCGCCAGGCAGGCGCAACTGCCT
Organism: Cupriavidus sp. SK-4; assembly: GCF_000611125.1. NCBI lineage: Bacteria > Pseudomonadati > Pseudomonadota > Betaproteobacteria > Burkholderiales > Burkholderiaceae > Cupriavidus > Cupriavidus sp. SK-4. Next base: position 3,217 of record NZ_JFJW01000011.1, on the reverse strand, counting down.
GAAAATACGGGGGATTTATTTTTGATGTCGGCTCGCGCGCACTGGCTGCGGGGCCTGCCGCATGCAGCGGGTGACGGGCCGCAGCCAACAGGCGGCGTGCTGGTGTTGGCGCGGCCGCGACAGTGGCGCGCCAAAGGCGATGCGATTGGCAGGGGGCGCCCGCGCGCGGCGTTGCACGCCCGCCTCGCATGGTTTGCGCATGCCATGGGTGCGCACTAGTATCCATCTCGAAGGCAGGCATATCCGCATCGTGGGATGCGCCGTGCCAGCAACCATGTCGGGGCATCCCGTGGCCAGTCTCAAAGAACTGATCCGCAAGTTCCAGAACGGCGGTCTCTCCGACGACGAGTTTGTTGCGTCGTTCGAAACGGCGCTGGCGCAGGATCCCACCACGCCCAGCCAGGCCGCGCGCGTGGTCATCGAGGAAAACACGCGCTTCCCGTTCCCGCCCGCCGTCTATGCCGAAGTCATGCGGCGCATCGAGCGCCGCGGCGCCACGCAGTACGACGGCGCCACCGAAGCCACGCGCCTGGCCGGCACGCAGACGGGCTCGCTGTATGCGACCTCGCCCGAGCCGGGCACGCTGCCGCCGGCGGCGCATACCAAGGGCGTGGGCGATACCCTGAACGGCCGCTTCGTGCTGGAAGAATGCCTGGGCGTGGGCGGCATGGGCACGGTCTACAAGGCGCTCGACCTGCGCAAGCTGGAAGCCTCGGACCGCAAGCCCTATATCGCCATCAAGGTGCTGAACCTGCAGTTCAGCGGGCACCCCAAGTCGCTGATGGCGCTGCAGCGCGAGGCGCGCAAGGCGCAGACGCTGGCGCACCGGAACATCGTCACCGTCTATGACTTCGACCGCGACGGACCAGTGGTCTTCCTGACCATGGAATACCTGTCAGGCTCGTCGCTCAACCATGTGCTCAAGGCCCCGGGCTTCACCGGCATGCCGATGGCGCGCGCCATGTCGATCGTTAACGGCATGGGCAATGCGCTGGCGTACGCGCACGAGCGCGGCTTCGTGCACTGCGACTTCAAGCCTGCCAACGTCTTCCTGACCGCCAGCGGCGAGGTCAAGGTGATCGACTTCGGCATTGCGCGCGGCTTCCTGCCGCCGGCCGACGAATCCGACCGGACCGTGTTCGATCCCGGCTCGCTCGGCGGCATGACGCCGGCCTACGCCAGCCCGGAGATGTTCGACCATTGCGAGCCCGACCCGCGCGACGACATCTTTGCGCTGGCCTGCGTGACTTATGAATTGCTGACCGGCAAGCATCCCTACCAGCGGCTCTCGGCCAACCAGGCGCGCGACGCCGGGCTCAAGCCGGCGCAGCCGCCGCAGTTGAGCCGCACGCAATGGAAGACCCTGCGCGAGGCGCTGTCGCTCGACCGAGAAACACGCACGCCCACCGTCGCGCGCTTTCTGCATGGCATGAGCGCGGTGCCGGTGGTGTCCACGCGGCGCCCCTCGCCGCTGATGGCAGGCGGCGTGCTGGCCGTGCTGGCGGGTGTGTCGGCGATCGGCTACTACGCGTGGCATTCGCAGCGCCAGGCCGAAGCGCCGGTGAGCGACGCGCGCGTCGAGGCCCCGGCTACCCCTGTGCCCGCGGCGCCGGTTACCCCACCCGCACCGGCTGCCCGTCCGGCAGTGCTGTCGATGGCCGACGTCACGAAGCTGCTGGCTGGCGTGCCGTGCTCGCTGCTCACCGCCACCCAGCAGGCGCAGACCTTGCGCGTGCGCGGCTTCCTGGCCGAGAGCGTGGGCGCCGCGCGGCTGCGCGAGCAGCTCAGCGCGTTGCCGGGCGTCAAGGAGCTGAAGGGCGTGTCGATCGACACCCAGCCGCTGGCCGCCGACAAATGCGACGTGGCCACCCTGATCGCGCCGTACTGGTCAGGCAACCGCGAAGGGGGCACGGCTTCGTCGCTGCGGCTGCGCGGCCAGGGCACGCAGCTGACTGAGGGTTCACCGCTGGTGCTGGATCTGCGCACGCCGGCGCGCGACTCTTATGTCTATGTCGATTACTTCGCGGCCGACGGCAAGGTGGCGCACATGGTGCCGAGCGCGCGCGTGCCCGCCCACCAGGCGCCGCCCAGCCATGGCGCCACGGTTGGCGACGGTGGCGACTGGATCATCTCCAGGCCTTTCGGCACCGAGCTGGTGGTGTTGCTGACCACACCCGCGCCGCTGTTCGAGGGCCGGCGCGCCGAGGTCGAGTTGCACAAGGACTACCTGAAGGCACTGGAAAAGCCGCTGGCGCAGATGGCACGCACTTATGGCCGGGACCGCATCAGCGCGGACCTGGTGCAGATCTCCACGCGCGCGCGCTGATTGACGCCAGTGGCGGGCTTGCCAATTGCGCCAGCCGCTACTTCATGTCGCGCGCCACGCGAAAGCCGTTCTGCGACTGCCGCACGCTGGGGCTGTACTTGAAGCGTGTGGATGACACCATGTAGCTCGCCCCTTCGCGCCAGGAGCCGCCGCGGATCACGCGTGCGCCGCAGGCGTTCTCGTTCCACACGCGCCCGTCAGCGGGAGCGCCCTTGTATGTGCTGTGCCAGCAATCGGCCACCCATTCCCACACGCTGCCGTTGACGTCGTGCAGGCCGTACGGGTTGGCCGGGAACGTCCCGACCGCGGCCGGCGCATCCTGGCTCCATGGGTCGCCGCAGTCCTTGCAGTTGGCATTGCCCTTGCGCATCTGGTCGCCCCACCAGTAGGCACTGGCGGTGCCGCCGCGCGCTGCGTATTCCCATTCCGCCTCGGTCGGAAGCCGGTAGGCCTTGCCGGTGGTCTTGCTGAGCCAGGCCACGTACTGCTGCGCGTCGTCCCAGCTGACGTCGCGCACCGGCGCGGTCTTCGGGCTGTCGGCGACGGTGGGGACGCGCTGGCAGCCGCCGGCGTCGGCGCAGGCATTCCATTGTTCGACCGTGACCTCATAGCGGCCGATGGCAAACGGCTGGCCGATGGTGACATGATGCGGGGGCTTCTCGGCGGGATCGCTGGCACTGCTGCCCATGGTGAAGCTGCCCGCCGGCAAGGAGACCAGCACCGGGCAGGCCGGGCAATCGCGGATCTCGCCG
>NZ_JFJW01000011.1:0-104 GCF_000611125.1 Cupriavidus sp. SK-4 | reverse complement strand
GGCGCCGCCCGCCGTGCCCGGGCGCGGCGATGCCGTTGCCGGTGGCGCAGCAGGTGGGGCAGCGGGCGGCGATGCCGGACGCGCTGCCGCGGCGGGTGCCGGGG
>NZ_JFJW01000010.1:27780-51204 GCF_000611125.1 Cupriavidus sp. SK-4 | reverse complement strand
GCAGCCGCCGCCCCGGCTCCGGCCGCAGCGCCTGCTGCCGCGCCGGCCGCCGCTGGCGCAACCGGCAAGGCCGCCCACGCCAGCCCCTCGGTGCGCAAGTTCGCACGCGAGCTGGGCGTGGACGTGTCGCGCGTGCCGGGCACCGGCCCCAAGGGCCGTATCACGCAGGAAGACGTGCAGGGCTACGTCAAGGGCGTGATGAGCGGCCAGGCCGCCGCGCCCGCACAGGCCGCCGCGGCTGGCGCCGGTGGTGGCGAGCTCGGCCTGCTGCCGTGGCCGAAGGTCGATTTCACCCGCTTCGGCGAGGTCGAAAGCAAGGCCCTGTCGCGCATCAAGAAGATCTCGGGCGCCAACCTGCACCGCAACTGGGTCATGATCCCGCACGTCACCAACCATGACGAAGCGGACATCACCGAACTGGAAGCCTTCCGCGTCCAGCTGAACAAGGAAAACGAGAAGGCCGGCATCAAGGTGACGATGCTCGCGTTCATGATCAAGGCCACGGTGGCGGCGCTGAAGAAGTTCCCGAACTTCAATGCCTCGCTGGACGGTGACAACCTGGTGCTGAAGAAGTACTTCAACGTCGGTTTCGCCGCGGACACCCCGAACGGCCTGGTCGTGCCGGTGATCAAGGACGCCGACAAGAAGGGCGTGCTGGAGATCAGCCAGGAGATGAACGAGCTGGCCAAGCTGGCACGCGACGGCAAGCTCAAGCCGGACCAGATGCAGGGCGGCTGCTTCTCGATCTCGTCGCTGGGCGGCATTGGCGGCACGTACTTCACGCCGATCATCAATGCGCCGGAAGTGGCCATCATGGGCGTGTGCAAGTCGTACCAGAAGCCCGTGTGGGACGGCAAGCAGTTCGTGCCGCGCCTGACGCTGCCGCTGTCGCTGTCGTGGGACCACCGCGTCATCGACGGTGCCGAGGCCGCGCGCTTCAACACGTACTTCGGGCAACTGCTGGCGGATTTCCGCCGGATCCTGCTGTAAGCGGGGTTGCGCCGGGCGGGCAGGCCGACGGCCTGGCTTGCCCGGCGCACCACGCGCAACCGGGAGCGAGCCATGACTACCTGCGTGGTCGTCAGGAAGGGCGCCGAGGTGGCCATTGCGGCAGACGCGCTGGTCACCTTTGGCGACACGCGCCTGTCGCGCGCCTACGAGCGCAACCAGAAGGTGTTTCCGGTGGGCGACGGCTTTATCGCGCTGGCCGGGACCACCGCGCACTTCCCGGTCATGCGCACGCTGCTGGCGGGGCTGGGCGAGGAGTGCCGGCTGGGCTCGCGCGATGACGTGTTCCGCACCTTCCTGAAGGTGCATGAGAAGCTGAAGTCGGACTATTTCGTCAACACCAAGGAAGACGAGGACGATCCCTACGAGTCGTCGCAGATCGTATGCCTGATCGCCAATCCGGCGGGCATCTTCGGCGTCTACTCGTACCGCGAGGTGTTTTCGTTCGACCGCTTCTGGGGCATCGGCTCGGGCCGCAACTACGCGCTGGGCGCGATGCATGCGGTCTATGACCGGCCGGACCTGGATGCGGGCGAGATCGCGCGTATCGGCGTCGATGCGGGCGTGGAGTTCGACAAGAGTTCGGCGGGGCCGATCGAGGTGCACACCGTGCGGCTGCACGAGGGTGACGCCGTGCCGGCACCGGCGGCTGTCGGTACCGCGGGCGGCAATCCGTCGACCGGCAATACAGCACCTGACAGCGCGGCAACCAACAACGACGGCGCGCCCTGAAGCCGAGAGGCGGGCGCGCATAGAGGAGCAAACATGAGTGTGATCGAAGTCAAGGTGCCGGATATCGGCGATTTCGACGCGGTGGAAGTGATCGAGGTGCTGGTCAAGGCCGGCGACACGGTCGAGGTGGAACAGTCCCTGATCGTGCTGGAATCCGACAAGGCCAGCATGGACGTGCCGTCGTCGGCCGCCGGCAAGGTGGTCGAGGTCAAGGTCAAGGTCGGCGACAAGGTCGGCCAGGGCGCGGTGATCTGCACCATCGAGGCCCAGCAGGCCGCGGCCGCCCCGGCGCCCGCGCAAGCCCCGGCACCGGCGCAGGCTCCCGCACCCGCACCCGCGGCGGCTGCTCCGGCCCCGGCTCCTGCCGCCGCCAGCCACAGCGGCGGCGCCGATATCCAGTGCGAGATGCTGGTGCTGGGCGCCGGCCCCGGCGGCTATTCGGCCGCCTTCCGCGCCGCGGACCTGGGCATGAACACCGTGCTGGTGGAGCGCTACGGCACCCTGGGCGGCGTCTGCCTGAACGTGGGCTGCATCCCGTCCAAGGCGCTGCTGCACAACGCCGCGGTGATCGACGAAGCCAAGGCGCTGGCTGCCCACGGCATCCTGTTCGGCGAAGCCAAGATCGACCTGGACGGCCTGCGCCACTACAAAAACCAGGTGGTCGGCAAGCTGACCGGCGGCCTGGCCGGCATGGCCAAGGCGCGCAAGGTGCAGGTGGTGCGCGGCGTCGGCAACTTCCTCGACCCGCATCACCTGGAGGTGGAGCTGACTGAAGGCGAGGGCAAGCAGACCACCGGCAAGAAGACCGTGATCCGCTTCGAGAAGGCCATCATCGCCGCCGGCAGCCAGGCGGTGAAGCTGCCCTTCATCCCGGAAGACCCGCGCATCGTCGACTCGACCGGCGCGCTGGAGCTGCCCGAAGTGCCCAACAAGATGCTGGTCATCGGCGGCGGCATCATCGGCCTGGAAATGGCCACGGTGTACAGCACGCTGGGTGCCGACATCGATGTCGTGGAAATGCTCGACGGCCTGATGAACGGCGCTGACCGCGACCTGGTCAAGGTCTGGGAAAAGAAGAACAAGGACCGCTTCGGCAAGGTCATGCTGAAGACCAAGACCGTCGGCGTGGAAGCCAAGCCGGACGGCATCTACGTCAAGTTCGAAGGCGAGGCCGCGCCGGCCGAGCCGCAGCGCTACGACCTGGTGCTGGTGTCGGTGGGCCGCTCGCCCAACGGCAAGCGCATCAGCGCCGAGAAGGCCGGCGTTGCCGTGACCGACCGCGGCTTTATCGACGTCGACAATCAGTTGCGCACCAACGTGCCGCATATCTTTGCGATCGGCGATATCGTCGGCCAGCCGATGCTGGCGCACAAGGCCGTGCACGAAGCCCACGTGGCAGCGGAAGCCGCCCATGGCGAGAAGGCCTACTTCGACGCCAAGCAGATCCCGTCGGTGGCCTTCACCGATCCGGAAGTGGCCTGGGCCGGCCTGACCGAAGACGAGTGCAAGGCGAAGGGGATCAAGTACAGCAAGGGCGTCTTCCCCTGGGCGGCTTCGGGCCGCGCCATCGCCAACGGCCGCGACGAGGGCTTCACCAAGCTGATCTTCGACGAGGAAACCCATCGCGTGATCGGCGGCGGCATCGTCGGCACGCATGCCGGCGACCTGATCAGCGAGGTCTGCCTGGCGATCGAGATGGGCGCCGATGCGGTGGATATCGGCAAGACCATCCATCCGCACCCGACGCTGGGTGAATCGATTGGCATGGCGGCGGAGATCTATGAAGGCACGTGTACTGACGTGCCGCCGCCGCGCAAGCGCTGAGCGCGGTTCGCTGCTAGCGAGAAAGCCCGCCTGCCAGGCGGGCTTTCTCATGGGCAATTATGCAATTAACTGCCAGTATTTGCCAGCGTCCGCAAGGTCTGGCTTGCAGGGCCGGTTGCGTCACGGCCAGGGTGCAGATTGCGACGGGAGCGGCACAAGACCTTCGCTGCCTATACTGAACTCAGCCGACACGCACCCCAAGGCGACCGAGGCCGGCACTGCATATTCGCACGCGGCCGATCGCTTGCCGGATGCCTGCTGGCGGGATTCGGTGGCCCCCTGGTGGCTACCGTTCAGCTGACAAGGAGGCACGACGTGTTTAGGCATCTTCTTGTTGCGGTAGACGGCTCAGCTCTGGCCGAGGCGGCCTTTCGCAAGGCACTGGCGTTCGCGCAGGAGACGCAGGCCAGCATTACGGCGCTGCGCGCCTGCCCGGATTTCCACATCACGACTTACCACACCGAAATGCTCACCGACACCCGAGAGCAGTTCGAAGAGGCGGTCCTCGAGGACGCATCGAAATACCTCGACGGCATCGCGCGAGAGGCCGCCGCGGCAGGCGTGCCCTGTGACACCAGCAGCGTGGTCGACGATCACCCCTACGACGCCATCATCAAGGCTGCCGAAGAAAAGGATTGTGACCTGATTGTCATGGCGTCTCATGGGCGCCGGGGTGTGAAGGGGCTGCTGATCGGCAGCGAAACCCTGAAGGTGCTGACCCACAGCAAGATTCCGGTGCTGGTATATCGCTGAATGTCGGGGGCCGCCGGCATCGATGCCGCCGGACACGTTCGTGATGCCACCATGGTTGCCTGTCATGGGCGCCATAAAGGAGCCGCCATGAGCACTCGCCGCTATGTCGTGATGATCGACCAGCCCAGGGACGTTGCCGACGAGCAGATGGCAGAGTACATCAAGCATGCCATCGCCGGCTGGGGTGCCGGATTGCCCCCGCCTCCGGCGGACAGCCCGTTCTTCGACCTGGATGTGTTGTCGGTAACCGTGATCAGCAAACCGCACAAGGACCATCCATGAAGGATGCGCCCGGCTCAGGGAGCTATCCCGGCCGTTACTGGCATCTCCTGGATGACGGCCGCATGCAATGCGACCTGTGCCCGCGCCACTGCCGCCTGCATGGCGAGCAACGCGGCGCTTGCTTCGTGCGCCAGCGGGTCGGCGATCGGATGGTGTTGACCGCCTACGGCCGCTCGTCGGGCTTCTGCATCGATCCTGTCGAAAAGAAGCCGCTCAACCACTTTTACCCGGGCTCCGCCGTCCTGTCGTTCGGCACGGCCGGCTGCAACCTGGCCTGCAAGTTCTGCCAGAACTGGGATATCAGTAAATCGCGCGAGATGGAGACCCTGGCCGATGCGGCCATGCCCGAAGCGATCGCCGCATCGGCGGCGGCGCATGGTTGCAAGAGCGTGGCCTTCACCTACAACGACCCGGTGATCTTTGCCGAGTACGCCATGGACGTAGCCGATGCCTGCCACGAACTGGGAATCAAGGCGGTGGCGGTGACCGCCGGGTATATGGGCGCCGAGGCGCGGCGTGATTTCTACGCCAGGATGGATGCGGCAAACGTCGACCTGAAAGGCTTCACCGACGCGTTCTATGTGGCCTTCACCGGGGCGCACCTGCAGCCGGTACTGGAGACGCTCCAGTACCTGAAGCACGAAACCGATGTCTGGCTGGAGATCACGACGCTGCTTATTCCCGGCAAGAACGACAGCGATGACGAGATTCGCGCCGAGGCCCGGTGGATCGCCAAGGAGCTTGGCCCCGACGTGCCGCTGCACTTCACCGGATTCCATCCGGACTACAAGATGCGCGACGTGCCGCCGACCCCATGTTCCACCCTTGCTCGCGCCCGCAAGCACGCGCTGGCGGAGGGACTGCATTACGTCTACACCGGCAACGTCCACGACCCCGCCGGCGCCACCACCTATTGTCCTGTTTGCCGCGCGCAGCTCATTGTGCGCGACTGGCATGCGATCGAAAGCTATCGCCTGACTCCCACGGGAACTTGCCCAGACTGCTGTGCGCAGATTGCAGGATGCTTCGGGAACTTTGAGCGTCAGTTTGGGCGGCGGCGGATTCCTGTGCACATCGGGGAATAGGCCGGCATGCAGGCGCAGGGCCTACAGCCGCTGGTCACTGGGACCAACCTGGTGCAAGGGTGAAGAACAAAAAAAGCCCGACCTGTAGAGGTCGGGTTTAACGATACCTTTGGACAAGGAGACCGCGGTACCGAGGAGACATCGGCAGACAAGGCAGCACCGATGCAACTCAGTCAGGGCACTACCTTCATCGTTGGCAAAGCACACCGCAAACGCCAGGCGTCGGTATGCTTTGCCAACGGACCGGCCGCAGCCGGTCCATCTTCAACGCAGGCAGCTATCAGGCAGCCGTCGTCTTCTTCGCCGTGGCCGTACGGGCCGTGGCGCTGGCTTGCTGGGCAGCCTTGGTGGCAGCCGTTGCCGCAGCCTGGAAGTTGGTTTCAGCGATTTCGACCGCTTGCTTGGTCGCCTTCTGCACCGACTCGTAGGCGTTGTTGGCAGCGGAGATCGCCGACTTCACGATGGCCACGGTCGATTCCGAACCAGCCGGGGCGTTCTTGGCGAGGTTCTCGACCAGGGCTTGCACGTTCTTCGAGCCTTCGGCCAGTTGGGCCTCGGCTACCTTGGTGAACTCGCTCTGGGTTTCCGAAGCGATTTCATACAGGTGGCGGGTGTAGGCCAGGGTCTTTTCGGCAACCGGCTGCACGGCTGCGGCCTGGATGGCCAGCAGTTCCTGCGCGTCCTTGGCCGACAGTGCCTTCTTGGCGTTGTCGACGCCTTCTGCGAACGAGGTCTTGACGACCTGCAGGTTCAGTTCGACGAGCTTTTCGACGCCTTCAAACGCCTTGGTGGTCAGGCCGAACAGCGTTTCGAGGTTAGCCTTTTGTGCTGCTGCAACTTGTTCCGGGGTGAGGATCATTGCTGGTCTCCAGTGGTGAACTTCAAGGTCTAGCAAATTAAGCCGCCTAGATGTCAGGGCCGTGACGGTGTTGTGCCCGATTCGGCCAGCCCAGGCGTATGGGTGGGTCAAAGCGCATTTCTTGTTTGGTGCGCCGCAACAATTCCTATTTTAGGGGCGCGGGATTCAATGTCAAGTGGATTTTGTGCGATGCACAAAATAGCGTTGCGGGCGATGCACGGATGCGGCTGCGGCGCCACCCCGGGGCGCTCCGGCGATGGCTGGGCAGGGGTGCTACCATCGCAGATTGCCCGCGCCCGCACGGCTGGCCGCCGCCGGGAATCCAACAAGACGTGAACAGAACCGCCCAGGCCACTTCCATGCTCGCTTTCTACGCCGATCATTTTGTGCTGCCACTGCCACCCGGGCACCGTTTCCCGATGCGCAAGTACAGCATGCTGCGCGATGCCGTCGCGACGCAGGTGCCGGGGTTGCGCCTGGTCGAGGCGCCGCGCGCGGGCGACGACGCCTTGTTGCTGGCGCACACGCCCGGGTATGTGCAGGCCGCGTCGGCCGGCACGCTCGACGCGGCGCGCCAGCGCGAGATCGGCTTCCCGTGGTCCGAGGCCATGGTGGAACGCTCGCGGCGCTCTGCAGGCTCCACCATCGAGGCCTGCCGGACGGCGCTGCGCGAAGGCATTGCCGTGAACCTGGCGGGCGGCACCCATCATGCGTATGCCGACAAGGGCGGCGGCTTCTACGTGTTCAACGATGCCGCCATTGCGGCGCGCGTGCTGCAGCGCGACGGCGCGCTGCGCCGCGTGGCCGTGGTCGACCTCGACGTGCACCAGGGCAACGGCACCGCGTCGATCCTGCTAGGCGATCCGTCCGTGTTCACGCTGTCGCTGCATGGCGAGAAGAACTATCCGTTCCACAAGGAGGCCAGCGACCTCGACGTCGGCCTCCCGGACGGCTGCGACGACGACACCTATGCGCAGGCGCTGCAGGCGGCGCTGGACACGCTGTTCAGCCGCTTCGATCCCGAGCTGCTCATCTACTTGGCCGGTGCCGACCCGCATGAGGGCGATCGCCTCGGGCGGCTCAGGCTGACCCTGGCGGGCCTGGCACGGCGCGACCGGCTGGTGTTCGATGTCGCGCATGCACGCCAGTTGCCGGTGGCGGTAGCGATGGCGGGCGGCTACGGCAACCAGATCGAGGACACGGTTGCGGTCCACACGCAGACTGTCAGCCTGGCCGCGCAATATCACGCGCGCCATGCACAGGTGGCGCTGGCCTCATGAGCGGCGTGATGGAGCAAGGCGGCGCAGCGGCAAGCGCTCGCGCCACGCTATGGGTGGCGTCGATGCCGTGGCTGTTCGTGCTGATCTGGAGTACCGGCTTTATCGTCGCCAAGTACGGCATGCCGTATGCGGAGCCGATGACTTTCCTGTTCCTGCGCTTTGCCGGCGTGGTGGTGCTGATGGTGCCATTCGTGCTGCTGGCGCGCGTGCCGCTGCCGCGCCTGCCAGGCAACGCGGAAACGGACTGGCGCGCGGTCGGCCATATCGCCGTAGCCGGGCTGCTGCTGCAAACAGGCTACCTGGGCGGCGTCTGGGCGGCGATCAAGCTTGGCATGCCCGCCGGCGTATCGGCGCTGATCGTCGGCATGCAGCCGATCCTGACCGCGCTGATCGCCACGCGCATGGGTGAGCGCATCGGCGCGCGCCAGTGGCTGGGGCTGCTGCTGGGCATTGCCGGCGTGGCACTGGTGGTGGCCAACAAGCTGGGTGCCAGCGGGCTCACGCCGGCNGCGGGCAAGCCTGGCACTGGCGGGTGGCGCCTTGCTCAGCATCACGGTCGGCACGGTCTACCAGAAGCACTTCTGCCCGGTGTTCGACCTGCGCATGGGCTCGGTGATCCAGTTCGCCGCGGCGGCACTTGCGTGCGTGCCGTTCATGTTCCTGTTCGAGACCCGCACGGTGCAGTGGAGTGCCGCGATGCTTGGTGCCATGGCGTGGTCGGTGGTGGCACTGTCGATCGGCGCGATCTCGCTGCTGTTCCTGCTGATCCGGCGGGGCGCGGCCACCAAGGTGTCGAGCCTGATGTACCTGACGCCGCCCACTACCGCGGTGATGGCCTGGTTGCTCTTCGGCGAGCGCTTTCCGCCACTGGCCGCTGCCGGCATGGTGCTCGCGGCGCTTGGTGTCGCGCTTGTCATCCGCCGCTAGTGTCCTGTTCCGCAAATACCTTGCCATGAAATCGCCCAGTTGGCCGCCATGCGTCGTTGCTCGTTGTTGCCATAGCTACGGCTATGGCGCCTCCTCGCGCCTAGCCTGACGACCCACTGGACGATTTCATTTTGGCAAGCTATCTACGGAACAGGACACTAGCGGCGGCGCGTTCGTGTCGCGTATGCGGCTACTTCAGAATATTCCTATCCCATCCTGTCCCGTCCACGTCTCATGAAACCGCAAGCCGAGTCGCGCAGTGCCTATCCGTACTTCCAGCCGATCACCACGCGTTGGATGGATAACGATGTCTATGGCCACGTTAACAACGTTGTCTACTACAGTTACTTTGATACCGTGGTGAATACCTACCTGATCCGGCAGGGCGTTCTCGATGTCACGTCGGGCGACACGATCGGGCTGGTGATCGAGACGCAGTGCAACTACTTCTCGTCGCTCAGCTTCCCAGAGACCGTGGTGGCCGGCCTGCGCGTGGCAAGGCTGGGCACATCGAGCGTGCGCTATGAGGTCGGGCTGTTCAGTGGCGACAACGAGACTGCCGCTGCGCAGGGGCATTTCATTCACGTCTATGTCGATCGCGCCACGCGCCGGCCGGTGCCGTTGCCGGAGCCGCTGCGCGAGGCGCTGCTGCCGTTGGTGATGGCCGACGCGGTGAGGGGCGGGCAAGGGTAAGGACGGGGCAACAGGAGATGAACAAGATGTCCCACGAGGTGCAATTCGGTTCGCAGGATGCCGTGGACTGCGTGGATCGCGCGATCCTGACGCGGCGTTCGGTGCGGGCCTTTCTCGATACGCTGGTGCCGCGCCGGACCGTCGAAGAAATCCTGGCCGTGGCCAGCCGTGCGCCATCGGGCACCAATACGCAGCCGTGGCGCGTCTATGTGCTGTCCGGCGAGGCCAAGGCCAAGCTGTGCGCCGATGTGCTGGGCGCCTACGAAGACCCCGAGCGTGACAGCAAGTACCTGGAGGAGTATCCGTACTACCCGCGCGAGTGGGCCGATCCCTACTTGTCGCGGCGGCGCAAGGTGGGCTGGGACCTGTATGGGCTGCTTGAGATCAGCCGCGAAGACAAGGCGCGCATGCATGAGCAGCACGCGCGCAATTTCCGTTTCTTCGATGCGCCGGTGGGGATGATCTTCACCATCGACCGAATCATGGAGCAGGGCAGCTGGCTGGACTACGGCATGTTCCTGCAAAGCATCATGGTCGCCGCCCGGGCGCGCGGGCTTGATACCTGCCCGCAGGCGGCGTTCACGCAGTTTCACAAGATCATTGGCAGCCACCTGCGGCTGCCGCCGGAGGAAATGGTGGTATGCGGCATGTCACTGGGTTTTGCCGACCCGGAAGCGATCGAGAACCAATTGACCACGGAACGTGAGCCGGTCAGCGGGTTCGCGCGTTTCCTCTCATAGTAAAGTTTGTATCAATGTGTAACGATGAATGCCGATATACAAGACGACGTCCGTGTATTGGCTGGAGTGTTTCCAAGGGGCAGCAAGGTGAACCCGGGTACGCCTGGGGTAAGCCAGAGGCGGTTCGCATGCAAACGTGACCTTTTGGTGGTTTTTCCCACAATGTGGAAATGTTTGCAAATCGAACTTTAAGGAGCATCTGTAAGTCTTTAATCTTGCTAACAATTTCTTTCTTTCCTACACTAGCGCAATTCCTATGCGCTGAACGAATCATGTTCCGGTCTGATTCCATTTTTTCCAGATTCTTCGGCTCCGCACCCCTGTCCGCTGTTGCCACCGCGGTCCTGGTATCGGTGTCGATGGTAGCGGCGCCCGTGGCCGAAGCGGCCACCAAGTCCGAAACTACCCAAAAAACGTCCAAAAAGCAGGCAAAATCGGCTAACGCCGAGAAAAAGAGTGCTTCGAAGACTGTTGCCAAGAGCTCGCGTAGCGGCAAGGTCGCCAAGCGCGAAGCAAGCAGCACACGCAAGGTGATGGTGCTGAAGAATGGCAAGCGCCATGCCGTCGTGGCCCAGCGCGCCGCACCCGTGCGCGCTGCCTTCACCCCGGCCAAGCCGTCGCTGGGCGAAGCCATGGGCTTGCGCGACACCGACGACGCGCTGGCATTGCGCTCCAGCGTGGCGCTGGTGATGGACCAGAACTCCAACGAGGTGCTGTTCCAGAAGAACGCCAGTGCGGTGCTGCCGATCGCTTCGATCACCAAGCTGATGACCGCGCTGGTGGTGATGGACGCCCGCCTGCCGATGGACGAAGTGCTGACCATCTCCGAGGAAGACCGCGACACCGAAAAGCACAGCGGCTCGCGCCTGCGCTTTGGTACGCAGCTGACGCGCCAGGAACTGCTGCTGCTGGCGCTGATGTCGTCCGAGAACCGCGCCGCGTCGGCGCTGGGCCGCCACTACCCGGGCGGACTGCCGGCCTTTGTCCAGGCGATGAACCGCAAGGCCCGCGAGCTGGGCATGAACGACAGCCACTTCGTCGATTCCAGCGGGCTGTCGAGCAGCAATGTGTCGAGCGCGACGGACCTGGTGCGCATGGTCAACGCGGCGTACCGCAACCCGACCATCCGCGAGTTCTCGACGCAGACCGAGCATGAGGTCAACGTGCTGGGCCGCACCCAGCACTACGTCAGCACCAACCGCCTGGTGCGCGGCGGCAACTGGGAGATCGGCCTGCAGAAGACCGGCTTTATCTCCGAAGCCGGCCAGTGCCTGGTGATGCAGGCCAAGGTCCAGGGCCGCAACGTGGTGATGGTGTTCCTGGACTCGGCCGGCAAGCTGTCGCGCTTTGCCGATGCCAACCGCGTCAAGGACTGGCTGGAGCATGCGCCGTCGCCATCGTCGCCGCAGCGTGGCTTCCCGTCGTCTCCGAACCTGACGCAGGCTCCGGGCGGCGCGCACGCGATCCTGGCCTCGCAGCAGTCGCGCGGCATCTGATACGGAACGCCTGACCGGAAAAAACGCGCCGTGCTACGGCGCGTTTTTCTTTTTGGCGGCCGCGGCCGTCAGAGCAGCTTGCCGGGGTTCATGATCCCGGCCGGGTCGAATACGGCCTTGATCTCGCACATCAGCCGCAGTTCCAGCGGGTCCTTCATGGCCAGGAAGACATGGCGCTTGAGCTGGCCGATGCCATGCTCGGCGCTGATGCTGCCGCCGTAGCGCATCACTTCGTCCAGCACCGCGTCGGTCACCGCATCGCCTTGCGTGGCCGCCCAGTCCTTGGGCGCGCCGGCCGGGCGCGACAGGTTGTAGTGCAGGTTGCCGTCGCCGAAGTGCCCGAAGATAAAGGGCCGGATGGCGGGATCGAGCCCACGCAGCCGCGTTTCCATCGAGGTCATGAAGGCCGGGATCTGCTCGATCGGCAGCGAGATGTCGTGCTTCAGGTGCGGGCCGTCGGCGCGCTGTGCCTCGGAGATTTCCTCGCGCAGTTTCCACAGCGCCTGCAATTGTGCGAGCGAGGCAGACACGGCCGCATCGAGGCACAGCTCGCGCTCCAGCGCCTCGCCGATGACGCGTTCGAGCAGCGCGTTCAGCGCATCTTCATCCGTGGTGTCGGCCAGTTCCACCAGTACATAGGCAGGGTGGCGTTGCGCGAACGGCTCCTGCACACCCTCTGCATGCGTGAGTACCAGGTCCAGGCAATCGCCGGTAAAGAATTCGAACGCCTGCAGGCGCGCGCCGCATTGTTCAAACAGCAGTTCATAGAGCGCCAGCGACTGCGCCGGCGAGGCCACCGCCGCCAATACCACGCTGCGCGTGTCGGTGCGCGGGAACAGCCGCAGCGCGGCCGCGGTGATCACGCCGAGCGTGCCTTCGGAACCGATCAGCAACTGCTTCAGGTCATAGCCGGTATTGTCCTTGCGCAGCGTGCGCAGGCCGTGGAAGACCTCGCCGTTAGGCAGCACCGCTTCCACGCCCAGCACCAGTTCGCGCGCCATGCCATAGCGCACCACATTCACGCCGCCGGCATTGGTCGCAAGGTTGCCGCCGATCTGGCACGAGTCTTCGGCCGCCAGCGACAGCGGCAGCAGCCGGTTTGCGTCTTGCGCCGCGCGGCGCAGGTTGCCGAGGATGCAGCCGGCCTCGGCAACCATGGTGTTGGCGATGGTGTCGAGCGAGCGCACCGCGTTCATGCGGTCCAGGCTCAGCACCACGTTCTGTGCCTGCGCATCGGGCGTGGCGCCGCCACACAGGCCGGTATTGCCGCCGCGCGGCACCACTGGCACCGCGGCCTGCTGGCACAGCGCCAGGGCGCGCGAGACCTCGTCCACGGTACGCGGCCGCAGCACCGCCTGGGCCTGGCCGCGGTAGATGCCGCGCCAGTCGGACAGCCACGGGGCGATGTCGTCAGGGTTGGTCAGGACGGTGTCGGTGCCGAGGGCCTCGGTGAGCCGCTGGGCGAATTGGCCGGTATGCATGATGGCGGTGTCGTCTCAGGAAAGGGAAGGGGGGCTGGCTGCGCGCGCTTTCGACGCTTCATCGGCGCGCCTGCGCAGCACAAGGCCAAGCCGGCGTGCGGCGCATTGCAGGTGCGTCACCGCGGCCGCGCGGGCTGCCGCGGCATCGCCACGGCGGATAGCATCGACGATCGCTTCATGCTCGGCATGCACGGTCTCGGCCAGCCCTGCCTGGCGTAGCGTATTGGCGCGCGCGGTGGCCACGGCCTGGTGCAGCTGCAAGTTCAGGTACTGCAGCAACTGGCGGTAGTAGGGGTTGTGCGTGGCCGCCGCAATGCCGATATGGAAAGCGGCGTCGATATCGGCGGCCGGCTGCGGGTCATAGAGATGAGCGTGCAGCCGCTGCAGCAATGCGCTCAGTGCGGCCACGTCCTCATCGGTGCGGCGCACGGCGGCCAGCGCCGCGGCGGCGCCTTCCAGGTCGATGCGCAGGTCGTACAGGTCGGCCAGACCGCTGGCGTCGATATCGGGCTCGCGCGGCAGCTGGAACCCCGCCGCGCCGGTACGCGAGCGCACCATGCAGCCGACGCCCTGGCGTGACTCGACGAAGCCCTGCGAACGCAGGTGCTCGGTGACTTCGCGGATCACCGCGGCGCTGACGCCGTACTGCTCGGCCAGCTGCCTGCCGGTCGGCAACCGGCTGCCGACCGGGTAGGCGCCGCTTTCGATATCGGCACGCAACTGGCGGGTGACCTGTTCGGTGAGGGTGACGGCGCGGGTTCGCATGGGTGCCGATTATAAGGTTTGCTGGTTATCTGAAAACTAAGGGTAAACCATTAAGTTGCAACGACCGCAGCCCCAAAGCAAAACGCGCGGACTGCCATGCTGGCAGCCCGCGCGTTGGCGGTGGCTGGTGATCCGGTCTTCAGGCGGCAGCTTCGGTCACGTAGCCCATGCCGCGCGAGATCTGCAGCGCCGTGTCCTTCAGGTTCTGCAGCCAGCTGTCCTGCAGCCGGTCGGCCGGCGCCGACAGCGACAGCCCGGCCACCAGCCGGCGCGAGTCGTCATAGATGCCGGCGGCAATGCAGCGCACGCCCAGTTCCAGCTCTTCATTGTCGCGCGCATAGCCGTTGGAGCGCACCCAGCTGAGCTCCCGCTCCAGCTTGGTCAGGTCGGTGATCGAGGTGCGGGTATGTCCGGCGAGCCCGGTGCGAGTGGCGTAGTTGCGCACGCGCGCGGCCTCGTCCGCAGCCAGGAACAGCTTGCCGACCGAGGTCAGGTGCAGCGGCGCGCGGCCACCGATGGCGCGCACCACCTGCATGCCCGAGCGCTCGCTGTAGGCGCGCTCGATGTAGACGATCTCGTCGCCCTGGCGCACCGACAGGTTCACGGTCTGGCCGGTGACGCGGTGCAGCGCGCGCATCGGCGCCAGCGCCGCGTCGCGCACCGACAGGCGTGCCTTGACCAGGTTGCCCAGTTCCAGCAGCCGCATGCCGAGCCGGTAGCTGCCGGGATCGGAGCGGTCGACAAAGCGGCAGGCCACCATGTCGTTGAGGATGCGGTGGGCAGTTGATGGGTGCAGCCCCGTGGCCAGGGACAGCTCTTTCAGGCTGACCGGGTCGGCGTGCTGCGCGAGCGCGTCCAGCAGGGTCATCATGCGCTCGATGACCTGGATGGACGTCTTGCCGGGTGACTTGTCTGCGTCGGACATAGGAGGGAAAAGGAGAAATGTTGCCTTGCGGCATTTTTAAGCGTCTGCCTGATTCTATCTCGCATTGTGAAAATTTCAATGGGTGAAATGACATTACCGTAAGAAACGCCCGGTGATGTCGCTCCCGAAAGTGATGTGCATTGCACCGGATTCACGTCCTTGCTGAACGGTTTGTGCGCCACGCGCGACGCAAACGCGCATAATTGCGGGGTTTCGGGGTCTGGAGAAGTCGACAATGCGAGTTGGTCTGTTCGCCACCTGCCTGGTGGACCTGATGCGTCCGGAAATCGGGTTTTCGGTGCTCAAGCTGCTGGAAGCCGCCGGCTACGAGGTCATGGTGCCCGAGGCGCAGACCTGCTGCGGCCAGCCGGCCTACAACTCGGGCGAGCGCGCGGTGTCGCGCGACCTGGCGGAGAAATTCCTGCGCGAGTTCGAGATGTTCGACTACATCGTGGTGCCGTCGGGCAGCTGCGGCGGCATGATCCGCCAGCATTACGGCGACCTGCTGCACAACGATCCCGAACTCAACGGCCGCTACGAGCGCCTGCGCGAACGCGTGTTCGAGCTGACGGAATTCCTGGTCAACGTGGCCAGGGTGCAGACGCTGCCGTCGTCGTTCTCGGGCCATGTCACCTATCACGATTCCTGTTCCGGCCTGCGCGAGCTGGGCGTCAAGCAGCAGCCGCGTGAGCTGCTGTCGCGCCTGCCGGGTGTGCAACTGACAGAAATGAAGGATTGCGAAGCCTGCTGCGGTTTTGGCGGCACCTTCTCCGTCAAGTACGGCAATATCTCGACGGCGATCGTCGACGAGAAGTGCGCCAACATCAAGGCCAGCGGCGCCGATACGGTGGTGCTGGGCGACCTGGGCTGCATCCTCAATATCGAAGGCCGCCTGCGCCGCACCGGCGACAGCAGCACGCGCGTGCTGCATATCGCCCAGGTGCTGGCGGGCGACGCCTGACATCCGCTGAAATCCGGGGAATCGCCACGATGCAAGTCCACAGCATGGAATTCAAGGCGCGCGCCGGCCAGAAGCTGGCCGACCAGCGCCTGCAGCAGAACCTGAAGAAGCTTTCGACCAAGTTCGTCACGGCGCGCGCCGACGCGATTCGCGATATCGACTTCGATGCCACGCGCGAGGCCCTGAAAGAGCGCCGCGACCGCGCGCTGGAAAACCTCGACGTCTGGCTCGCCACCTTCGAAGAGAACGCGACCAAGCGCGGCGCCACGGTGCTGTTTGCCGAGACCACTGCCGATGCCGCGCGCCTTGTCGCCGAGATCGCGCAAAAGCACGGCGTCAAGAAGGTCATCAAGAGCAAGTCCATGGTGACCGAGGAAATGCGCCTGAACCAGGTGCTGGGCGAGATGGGCGTGCAGAGCATCGAGACCGACCTGGGCGAATACATCCTGCAGATCAACGACTCGGAACCGCCGTCGCACATCATTGCGCCGGTGGTGCACAAGGACAAGGACGAGATCGCCGACCTGTTCGCCAGGGTCCACCACAAGCCGCGGCTGACCGAGATCCCGGAGATGACGCGCGAGGCGCGCGAAGTGCTGCGGCCCGAGTTCCTGAGCGCCGACATGGGCGTCACCGGCGGCAACTTCATCATTGCCGAGACCGGCTCGGTGGCGGTGGTCACCAACGAGGGCAACGAAGGCATGTGCACGGTGATGCCGCGCGTGCACGTGGCCGTGACCGGCATCGAAAAGGTGCTGCCGACGCTGGAAGACCTGGCCACGGTGATGCGCCTGCTGCCGCGCTCGGCCACCGGCCAGGCCATCTCGAACTACTTCTCGCTGCTGACCGGCCCGCGCGCCGAGGGCGAGCGCGACGGCCCCGAGCATATGTACTTCGTGCTGGTCGATGGCGGCCGCACCGGGCTGATCGGCGGCGACTTCCAGGAGATGCTGCGCTGCATCCGCTGCGGCGCCTGCATGAACCACTGCCCGGTGTACCAGAAGATCGGCGGCCACGCGTACGGCTGGGTCTATCCGGGCCCGATGGGCAGCGTGCTGACGCCCAGCTACGTCGGCCTGGCCAATGCGGTCGACCTGCCGCAGGCGGCGACCCTGTGCGGCGAGTGCAACCGCGTGTGCCCGGCATCGATCCCGCTGTCCGACCTGCTGCGCAAGCTGCGCGAGAAGCAGATGGAACGCGGGCTGCGCCCGTGGCAGGAGCGCTTCGCGCTGCAGGCGTGGGGCTACGTCGCCAAGCGCCCGGAGCTGTATGCCTTTGCCACCCGCATCGGCGCCTGGCTGCTGGGCCGCATGGGCGGCAGCAACAAGCTCATTGCCAGCCTGCCGATGGCCGGCAAGGGCTGGACCGAAACTCGTGACATGCCGGCCCCGTCGGGCCGCACGTTCCGCGAACTGTACAAGGAAAGGAGGGCACGTCCATGAGCGCAGCCAACAGCGAAGCCCTGGCGCGCATGCGTGCCGCACTGGACCAGCACCTGGCCGGATCGATGCCCGCCGGCGACCTGGTGCGCGCATGGCGCGAAGCCGGTACCGGGCTGGCGCTGCCGCCGGTCTACGGGCAGGCGATGGAAGAGCTGCTGCGCCGGCTCGAGATGTCGGCAGTGTTCGCGCAGGATAGCTGCTCGTTCTCGAGCTCGGCCGTGACGGACCAGCTGACGCGCTGGCTGGACAAGGCGGCAACGGTCTGAGGCTTCAGTACAGCACCACTAGCCCTTCATCATCCCCGTCAGCGTATCCACGAATTCCAGCGACAGCCGCGACAGCGGTTCGGTCTGCACATGGAAGATCTGCACCGAGGCATTGACCTTGGTGCGTACCGGTACCGCGACGATATTGGGCCAGCTCTGGCCGAACACGGTCATGGCATCGACCAGCGCGATGCCGGCGCCGGCCTGCGCCAGCGCGCGCGCCACGTGCGCCTGCTCTACCTGCACGCGCATATCGGGCTGGTTGCCCTCGCTGCCGAACATCTCGTGGACCAGCAATCCGAACGGCACGTCCGGTCCGTAGCCGATCAGGTCTTCCCCGACCAGCTCGGCCGGGCGCACCCAACTCCGCGTGGCCAGCCGGTGATCCACCGGCACCAGCGCCACGATCGCGTTCTTCACCAGCAGGCGCGCCTCCAGGTTGGGGTGCACCAGCGGCATGTTCGACACGGCCAGGTCCACCTGTCCCGACAGTAACGCGCGCAGCATATTGCCGGGGATCTGCGTACGCACTACCACCCGCACCGCCGGGTGCGCCGCGCGAAAGCTGGCGATGGCGCGCGGCAGCACGGTCTGGCCCAGGTTGGGGCTGCACGTGAGGCGCAGGCTGCCGGTGCGGTTGGCCGCCAGGTCCTCGGCGATCTCGTTGACGCGCTCGATCCCTTCGTAGACCGCATTCACCTCGCCCAGCAGGCGCCGCGCTTCCGGCGTAGGGTAAAGCCGCCCCTTGGTGCGGCGGAACAACTCCAGGCCGAGGCGTTGCTCGGTGTGCGACATCAGCCGGCTGATGGCCGGCTGCGACACATACAGCAGCTTGGACGCGCCGCTGATCGAGCCGGTCAGCATCACGGCGCGGAATACCTCGATCTGGCGCAGGTTCATTTTCATGACATTAACCTGATGTTAAGGCTGGGTGACATATAAGCATATGACAGTCAATGGCGCCATACCTACACTGAACTCCATCGACATACGCCGCGCGCCGCAGGGCACGCACCAGCGATGTGCAAGGTTTTCCATCCCGGAGGCAGGAAACTGTATGAGCGACATCCATCTCACCTATATCAACGGCAAGGACATCGCGCGCCTGGAAATGACCGACGCCGAGATTCTCGACGCGGTCGAGCAGGCGCTGGTGGCGCAGGGCAACGGCCAGACCGTGATCGAGCCACGCGTGCACCTGATTCCCGACCCCGCCTTCAACGGCCACTTCAACGTGCTGCGCGGCTATGTGGCGCCGCTGGGGCTGGCAGGCGTCAAGATCGTCGGCGACTTCGTCGACAACTACAAGCTCGGGCTGCCATCGGAAATGGCGATGCTCAACCTGTTCGATCCGCGCACCGGCATGCCGGTGGCGATGATCGATGCCACCTTCATTACCGATGCCCGCACCGGCGCGCTGACCGCGCTCGGCGCCAAGCATCTGGCGCGCCGCAACAGCAAGGTACTGGGCCATATCGGCGCGCGCGGCACCTCCTACTGGAATGTGCGCCTGCTCGACAGCCTGTTCGACTTCGACGAGATCCGCGTGCACTCGCGCCGCCCCGAAAGCCGCAATGCCTTCGCCGCGAGGCTGGAGCGCGATCTCGGCAAGAAGATCGTCGTCACCGAAGACTGGGAGTCGTGCGTGCGCGGCGCCGATATCGTGATCGAGGCCTCGCGCCTGGAGCGGCCGACGCCGATGCTGAAGACCGAGTGGATCAAGCCCGGCGCCTTTGTCGTGCCGTACGGCACCATGAGCGCGGTCGAACTGTCACTGACCGACATCATGACCAGGATGGTGGTGGATGACTGGGGCCAGTGCAAGGGCGGCATGTTCGGCTCGCTGCGCGCGCATGTGGAAGCCGGCAAGCTGTCGCAACAGACGCTCTATGCCGAGCTGGGCGAGATCGTCGCCGGGCGCAAGCCGGGCCGCCAGAGCGACGACGAGACCAACCTGTTATGGCACCGCGGCCTGTCGCTGAGCGATATCGCGCTGGGCCACGCCATCCTGAAAAAGGCCGAGAGCCGCGGCCTGGGCCAGAGGTTGCTCTACGCATGATCGCCAACGCCCGCATGTACTCGGTCAGCGCGCCGGTGGAGCAGGCGTGGCGCGCGCTGCTGGCGCACGTTGCCGACCGCGCCGGCGTGGACCTGCCGTATGTCGAACATCCCGCGCCGGCCCCGGTCAACGCGCTGTGGGCGCGGCCGGACTGCGGCTGCGTATTCATGTGCGGCTATCCCTATGCCAGCGCGCCGGTAACGCCGCAATTGCTGGCCGCGCCGGTGCCGGCGCTGGCGCGCTACGGCGGGCGCCCGGTCTACTTCAGCGAATTCATCGTGCGTGCTGACGCGCCGGTGCAGGCGCTGGCGCAAACCTTCGGCGCTCGGCTGGCATGCATGCTGCCTGAGTCCAACTCGGGCTACAACGCGCCGCGCCATCACCTGATGCGGCTGGCGCCGGCCGGCACCCGTGCGCTGTACCGGCCTGCCGCCGCACCCACGCCAACCCCGCGCCAAGTCATCGATGCGGTCATCGGCGGGGATGCCGAGGTGGGAGTGGTCGACAGCTATGTGCTGGACCTGCTGCGCCGCTTCGAACCTGGGCTCGCGGGCCAGCTGAAAACGCTGGAGGTGACCCCGGCCGCGCCGATCCCGCCGCTGGTCGCCTCCGCGCAGGCCGACCCGCACGAGTGCGCGTATGTGCGTGCCGCGCTGCTGACGCTGCATGAGGGTGCAACGGGGACCGCGCTGCTGTCCATGCTGGGGCTGGCGCGCTTTGCGCCGGTGCAACCGGCCGACTATGCCGTTCTGCCTGAACTCGCACGCGAAGCGGACCAGGCGGGGTTTGCGCTGACCGATGCCGGACCGGGCACGGCCAAGCACGATAACTAGACTGCCGGCGCGGTGGGGGAGCCAAGCCTGATCACTGCCAAATAGGGGAAACCGTCATGAAGACCGCTGTGAAACCTGATGTGGAAGCTGCCGTGAAGCCCGCCGTAAATCCTGTCCTTCGACGCATGGCCATGCGCTGCCTGCTTGCCTGCATCGCTGCCTGCGCCCCGTGGCTCGCTGCCCCACCGGCGCTGGCCCAGCCGCCTGGATATCCCGCCAAGCCAGTGCGCATCGTGGTGCCGTTCGCCGCCGGCGGGCCCGCCGATGTGCTCGGCCGCGCGGTCGGCGAAGGCATCGCAAAGGCCACCGGCCAGAGCGTGCTGGTGGAGAACAAGGCCGGCGCCGCCGGCACCATCGGCGTCGACATGGTGGCCAAGGCCGCGCCCGACGGCTATACGCTGGCGCTGGTGCCGGTCGGCAATATCGCGGTGAACCCGACGCTGATGCCGAACCTGCCGTACAAACCGGCAGATCTGGCACCGGTGGCCATGCTGGCCACCGCCGAGAACGTGCTGGTGGTCAATGCAGCCACGCCAGCCAGGTCGCTGGCGGACCTGCGCAAGCTGGCCGCGCAGAAGCCGGGCGAACTGAGCTTCGCCTCGCCTGGCGCCGGCAGCCAGGCCCACCTGGCGGGCGAGTTGCTGCAGCTCGATGCCCAAATCAAGCTGAACCACGTCCCATACAAGGGCATCAGCCCGGCGATGACTGATGTGGTCGGCGGCCAGGTGACGATGATGTTCGCGCCGCTTTCGGTGGCGTTGCCGTATATCAAGGCAGGCAAGCTGCATGCGCTGGGGGTCGCGAGTGCCAAACGCTCGGCGCTTCTGCCCGAAGTGCCGACGATTGCCGAGCAAGGCTTTCCGAAGTTCGAGGCGGTTTCCTGGTACGCGCTGATGGCGCCGGCCGGTACGCCGGCGGAGATCGTGCGCAAGCTCAGCCAGCATGTCGATGCCGTGCTGGCCGACGCTTCGCTCAGGGAGAGGCTGGCCACGCTGGGCATGGAGGCGGCCGGCGGCACGCCGCAGCAGCTTGCCACCGCCATCCAGAAGGAAAGCACGCGCTGGGCCGGTGTGATTCGCCAGCGGCACATCACGATCGACTGAGCGTGGCGCGCCGCGCGGCCTTGTGAAAAAGGGGGAGCCACGCGGCTCCCCCCTTTTCCTTGCTGCATGCAACGCTACAGGTCTTCAACCCAGCAGCAGCGCATCATCATCCAGCTGCTCGTGCCGCGTCTGCTCAAACATCTTCAGCAGGTCCGGCACATCCAGCCCCTTGCGCTTGTCGCCCGACACGTCCAGCACCACCTGCCCCTGGTGCAGCATCACCGTGCGCTGCCCATAGTCCAGTGCCTGGCGCATGCTGTGCGTCACCATCATCGTGGTCAGCTTGCTTTCCTCGACGATGCGCGCGGTCAGCTCCAGCACGAAGGCGGCGGTCTTCGGGTCCAGCGCGGCGGTGTGCTCGTCCAGCAGCAGGATGCGCGACGGCTGCAGCGAAGCCATCAGCAGGCTCACCGCCTGGCGCTGGCCGCCGGAGAGCAGGCCGATGCGGTCGGTCAGGCGGTTTTCCAGGCCCAGGTTGAGCAGGCGCAGCTTCTCGCGGAACAGCTCGCGCGAGGCGCGGTTCAGTGCCGGGCGGAAACCGCGGCGGCTGCCGCGGGCCATGGCCAGGGCCATGTTTTCCTCGATGGTCAGCGCCTCGCAGGTGCCGGCCATCGGGTCCTGGAACACGCGCGCCACCAGTCGGGCGCGGTCCCATGCGGGCTGGCGCGTGACGTCGGTGTCATCGATGGCGATGCGGCCAGAGTCGACCATCTGGTCGCCGCTGATCGCGTTCAGGAAGGTCGACTTGCCGGCGCCGTTGGAGCCGATCACGGCCACGAACTGGCCGCTCGGGATCTCCAGGCTGAGGCCGCGCAGGGCGCGGGTCTCGATCGGGGTGCCCGGGTTGAAGGTGAGCTTCAGGTCTTGTGCGCGCAGCATCTCAGGCACCTCCGTTCTTGCGGGCGAACAGCTTCTTGCGGGTCGCCGGCAGCACCAGCGCGATCGTCACCAGCGCGGCGGTGACCAGGTTCAGGTCCTGCGCCTTGAGGCCGATGAAGTCGCTGTTCAGCGCCAGCGCGATGAAGAAGCGGTACAGGATGGCACCCAGCACCACGGCCAGCGTGGTCCAGATCAGGCGGCGCGCCGGCAGGATGGTTTCGCCGATAATCACCGCGGCCAGGCCGATCACGATGGTGCCGATGCCCATGGAGATATCGGAGCCGCCCTGGGTCTGCGCGAACAGCGCGCCGGCCAGTGCCACCAGCGCATTGGACAGCGCCATGCCGGCCAGCGTGGCGCGGCCGGTGGGGATGCCCTGCGAGCGGGCCATGCGCGGGTTGGCCCCGGTGGCGCGCATCGCCAGGCCCAGCTGCGAGCTGAAGAACCAGTCCAGGCCGACCTTGGCCACCACCACCACCACGAGCAGCACCAGCGGGCGCAGCACGTAGTCAGGCAGCCATTCGGGCTGCAGGATGGTGAACAGCGTGGGCTCGGTGATCAGCGGCACATTGGGGCGGCCCATGATGCGCAGGTTGATCGAGTACAGCGCGATCATCATCAGGATACTGGCGAGCAGATCCATGATCTTCAGGCGCACATTGAGCCAGCCGGTGATGAAGCCTGCCAGCGCGCCGGCCGCGATCGCCACGGCGGTGGCCACGAACGGGTCCTGGCCGGCGGCGATCAGCGTCGCGGCGACGGCGCCGCCGAGCGGAAAGCTGCCATCAACGGTCAGGTCGGGGAAGTTGAGGATGCGGAAGGAGATCAGCACCCCGAGCGCCACCAGGCTGAAGATCAGGCCGATCTCCAGGGCGCCCAGAAGGGAAAAGAGGGACATGGGGGAATCCTGTTGCAGGGGCTGGCGGCTGCCTTGGCGCCGCCTTCGGGGCGGGTGGGCCGGCACGCCCGTGTGGGGCTGCCGGCCGCCTCGCCCTGTTCTGTCCCGTCAGGCCGGATAGGCCCGACGGAGC
>NZ_JFJW01000010.1:21229-27767 GCF_000611125.1 Cupriavidus sp. SK-4 | reverse complement strand
CCCCCGCCGTCTTGCGGCGGCAGGGGGCAGTGCTAGTTGCTTACTTGATGACCGTCTTGGCTTCCTTGACCAGCTCCGGCGACAGCGTGACGCCTTGCTTGGCGGCGGCACCCGTGTTGACGAAGAGTTCCAGGTTGTCGCTGGTCTGCGAGGCGATCGCGCCCGGCTTCTCGCCCTTCAGGATGCGCACCACGACCTTGCCGGTCTGGTGGCCCAGGTCGCCATAGTTGATGCCCAGCGCGGCCACGGCGCCACGCTTGACGCTGTCGGTATCGGCGGCCACCAGCGGGATCTTGGATTCGTTGGCGACCTTGACCAGGGACTCATACGCCGACACCACGTTGTTGTCGGTGTTGGTGTAGATCACGTCGACCTTGCCGATCAGGCTCTTGGCGGCCGGACCGATGTCAACGGTACGCGGCGCGGCGGCTTCCTTGAGCGTCAGGCCGTCCTTGGCCAGCAGCTCCTTCAGTTCCTTGACCACGACCACCGAGTTGGCTTCGCCCGGGTTGTAGACCATGCCCACGGTCTTGGCCTTGGGCACCACGCGCTTGATCAGCGCGACCTGCTTGTCCAGCGGCAGCTTGTCCGACACGCCGGTCACGTTGGTGCCCGAGGCCGACCAGCTCTTGACCAGCTGCGCGGCGACCGGATCGGTCACGCCCGAGTACACCACCGGCACGCTCTTGGTGGCGGCAACCACGGCCTGGGCCGACGGGGTGGCGATGGCAACGATGGCGTTCGGGTTGTCGCCGACGAACTTGCGGGCGATCTGCGCCGCGGTGCCGGTGTTGCCCTGGGCGCTCTGGTATTCCCACTTCAGGCTCTTGTCGGCGTCATAGCCGGCGGCCTTCAGCTCGGCGCGCACGCCGTCGCGGATAGCGTCCAGCGCGGGATGGTCAACGATCGACAGCACCTTGACGGTCTGGGCCTGCACGGCGCCGCCGTACAGCAGTGCCAGCGCCACGGCGCCGCCCAGGATGGACTTGGTTGCTGCGAGACCCTTGATGGACTTCATTGTCTGTTCTCCCCCGAAACTCGGTTCTGGATTGGATACGGCCGCGGATGGTTCGGTCCGCCGTCCTGGCCCGCGCGCATGCTGGCGTACGGTGCCGGTCCGGGCGGGCGCGGCGGCTTCCTGCGGCTGGAGGGAGCGTGCGCGGGCGCGTCGGATGCGACAGCGATAAGCCTGCGAGGATACCACTTCTCGCGCACGATATGGACAGTCATCATGCGGAAGTGGGGCATCGGATGCTGCCAGACGCCCGTAATCCGCCATCGAGGCGCATTTTATTGCGCGGGATTCATATTTTGCTGGTGGATTACCCTGATTGCGGCGGTGACATCTTCATGCAATTGCGCGATCCGGGCGTCGAGGCTTTCCTCGACTCCTGACTTTCACCGGCTTGATGAAAGCGATGCGGTATGCGCCATGTATTGGCGGTCAAAGCGGGGATCTTGAATTCACGTTTCGAAAAGATTCATGTCTTCCAATCGATATTGGGAATTTCAGATCAGCTAGCATTCATCCACTGCGGCAGCGCCGGCACGCCTTGGAAGGGGCTGTTGCCCCGAACTCTCCGACACAGCGCTGGATCCGCGAGCGATGGTATGGATTGTCCTCCGTGATGGCATCAAAACCTGTGAGGTTCGCTATGTATCGTGTCTTGACTATTGCCGTGCTGGGGGTCTCGCTTGCGGCGTGCAGCAGCCCGGCGCCGACGGCTTCGGCTTCGGCTCCGGTCTCCCAGCCCGCGTCCGTCCAGCCCGCGGCTTCAGCGGAACCGGCGGCTGCCAGCAAGCCGGCAGTCAATGCCGTGGACCCGTCGGTGATCCAGGCCCTGAACAAGATGGGCACCTACCTGTCGACGCTGAAGCGTTTCAGCGTCGATATCGACCTGGACGGCGAGCGCGTCCTGGCCGATGGCCAGAAGCTGCAGCATACGGCGACTGCCAAGATCGACATCGACCGGCCGAACAAGATGCGGGCGCAGATGCGAAGCGCGCGTGCGCAACGTGACCTGATCTACGACGGCAAGACCGTTACGCTCTACCAGCCGGCGCAAAAGTACTACGCGTCAGCCGGCGCGACGGAAAACCTTGGCGAGCTCATCGTTCATCTGCGCCAGCGGTTCGGGATCGAGGTGCCGATCGGCGACCTGTTCCTGTGGGGAACGCCCGCGGCACCCGTGGACAACATCACGTCGGCCATGTACGCGGGCAGCGACTACATCGATGGCACGCTCTGTGATCACTATGCCTTGCGCCAGGGGGCGGTCGACTGGCAGATCTGGATTGCAAGCGGCAACCGCCCGGTGCCGCGCAAGGTGGTGATGACCAACCGGGCTGACGAGGCGCGTCCGCAGTCGGTGACCTGGCTGGACTGGAAGCTGAAGCCGGCTTTCAAGGATTCCGTCTTCCACTTCACGCCGCCGCAGGGCGCCCGTGAGGCCAAGTTCGTTCCGCTCAAGACCCAGTGAAGGAGAGGCACATGAAACGAGTCGAAACGTCCCTCCTCGCGGTCCTGGGTGCAGTCGTGCTTGCCACTTATGGGTGGGTGCCGCAGGCTGAAGCGCGTGGCGGCGGTCACGCCGTGGGTCGCGGCGGTGGCGGCGCACAGGTCAGCAACGTGCGGGCCGACGCGCGCACGAACAATGTCCGCAGCTCCAGCGTGAATAGTGTCAATGCCAACCGGAACGTCAACATCAATACGAACCGGAACGTCAACGTCAATGTCGACACGCATGGCGGATGCTGCGGCGGCTGGGACAACGACTACCATCCGGTTGCCACTGCTGCCGCCGTTACCGCAACGGTGGCTGTGACCGCTGCTGTGGTGGGTTCGGTCGTGCGCTCGGTCCCGCCAAGCTGCGTCCCGGTCAGCTATGGCGGCATGGTGTACCAGCAATGCGGCAGCACCTGGTATCAGCCGCAGGGAACCCAGTACGTGGTGGTGAATGCTCCGTACTGACGCGGCCGGCTGCAATGGGTTGAGCCGCGCCAGTCCTGCCTGACGGCGCCGGCTCAGCCGCGCAGCGCCGCGGCGCACTCGCGCACCAGCGCCGGGCCGCGGTAGATCAGGCCGCTGTAGACCTGCACCAGCTTTGCGCCGGCGTCGATCTTGGCGCGCGCATCGGCGCCGCCGAAGATGCCGCCCACGCCGATGATCGGCACCGCGTCGCCGACCACGCCGTGCAGCGCACGCACCACCCGGGTCGAGGCCTCGAACACCGGGCGGCCGGACAGGCCGCCGGCTTCCTCGGCATGCGGCAGGCCCTTGACCGCCTCGCGCGAGATGGTCGTGTTGGTGGCGATCACGCCGTCGATCTTGTGCCGCACCAGCGCGTCGCCGATATTGCCGACCTGGTCGGCATCCAGGTCCGGCGCGATCTTCAGCGCCAGCGGCACGTAGCGCTTGTGCTGGTCGGCCAGGCGCTGCTGCGCGTCCTTCAGCGTCGACAGCAGGCTGTCCAGCTCGCTCGCGCCTTGCAGCTGGCGCAGGTTCTTGGTGTTGGGCGAAGAGATATTGACCGTCACGTAGCTGGCATGCGGGTAGACGCGTTCCAGGCAGTAGAGGTAGTCATCGTTGGCGCGCTCGATCGGCGTATCGGCGTTCTTGCCGATGTTCAGCCCCAGCACGCCGCCCTCGGCCTTCCAGCGCGATGCTTGCACATTGGCGACAAAGGCATCGACGCCGCCGTTGTTGAAGCCCATGCGGTTGATCAGCGCATCCGCCTGCGGCAGCCGGAACATGCGCGGGCGCGGGTTGCCCGGCTGCGCGCGCGGCGTGACCGTGCCCACCTCGATAGAGCCGAAGCCGAGCGCGGCCAGCCCGTCGATATAGGCGCCGTCCTTGTCCAGCCCCGCGGCCAGGCCGACCGGGTTGGGGAAGCGCACCCCCATGACCGTGCGCGGGTCGTCGGCAATCCTGTTGCCGATGCAGCCGCCCAGGCCCATGCGGTGGGCACGCAGCAGGTTGTTCAGCGTGAAATGGTGGGCGTCCTCGGCATCCATCGAGAACAGGGCGGGGCGGAACAGGGGGTAGAGCGCGTTGAGCACGTGGGGCAGGGGCAGAGTGAATACCAGGCCCGCATTGTAGCGGCTGGGCCGCATGCCCGGGCAGCGCGCGGGCGGATGCCGCGACCCGGCTATTCCCGGGTGGGTGCAGGCGCGGGGCCGGCCGCATCCCCGGCTTCGTCCTCGAACGCATGCCAGTGGTTGCCGGTCAGCACCTGCAGCGGCCGGAAGCGTGCCTTGTAGGCCATCTTGCGGCTGTCGGCGATCCAGTAGCCCAGGTAGAGGTGCGGCAGGCCCAGTTCACGCGTCTGGCGGATCTGCCACAGGATGTTGTAGGTGCCGTAGCTGGCGTTGCGTTCAAGCGGATCGTAGAAGGTGTAGACCGACGACAGCCCGTCGTCGAGAACGTCGATCATGCTGACCATGCGCAGGCGCCCGGCCTCGGGCGAGCCCGGCGGTTCGCGGAACTCCACCAGGCGCGAGTTGACGCGGCTCTGCAGCAGGAACTGTTCGTACTGGTCGCGGCTGTCCTGGTCCATGCCGCCGCCGGCGTGGCGCATCGACTGGTACAGCAGGTACAGCGAATAATGCTCTTCGACGTAGGTCAGCGGCGCCACCAGTGCCTGCAGGTGCTGGTGGCGGCTCCAGGCGCGGCGCTGCGAGCGGTCCGGCACGAACTGGTCGACCACCACGCGGCATGGCGTGCAGGCGTGGCATTCGTCGCAATACGGCCGGTAGGTGAAAATGCCGCTGCGGCGAAAGCCGGCGCGCACCAGGCGTGAATAGACGTCGGCATTGATCAGGTGCGCCGGGGTGGCGACCTGGGAGCGTGCCATGCGGCCGTCGAGATAGCTGCAAGCGTAGGGCGCCGTGGCATAGAACTGCAGCGCGGAGAGCGGAAGTTCCTTCAGCTTGCTCATGACTCAGGGGGCTCCGGGCGGGACGATGCGGCCGGACGCGCAGTCAGCGGGGCGTCCCGTGCCAGGTTTCAGCCGGCCGGCGCGGCTGGCGTCCCGGCCCAGCGCTCCAGCACCGATTTGTCGAACCGCCACGGGCTGATCGCCGGCTGCGCCGTCGCCGCCCGCACATGGGCCACGAATTCTGCGCGGGGGATCGGGCGCGCGCCCAGCGAGGCCAGGTGGTCGGTTTCCTGCTGGCAGTCTATCATCGCCACGCCGTGATTGCCGAGGAACGCGCACAGCGCCGCCAGCGCAATCTTTGAGGCATCGGTGCGGTGCGCGAACATCGACTCGCCGAAGAACATCCGCCCCAGCGCCACCCCATACAGGCCGCCCACGCGTTCGCCGCGGTACCAGCTTTCGACAGAATGGGCCATGCCGTTGCGGTGCAGCGTACCGTACGCGGCAATGATGTCGTCGGTGATCCAGGTGCCGTCCTGGCCGTCGCGCGGCGTGGTCGCGCAGGCGCGCATCACCGCCAGGAAGTCGTCGTCGACGCGGATCTCCCAGTCAGCATCGCGCAGCACGCGCCGCAGGGTCTTGCGCAGGTTGAGCGAGACGCGCAGCGCCGGCGGGGGCAGCACCATGCGCGGATCGGTGCTCCACCACAGCACCGGCTGGCCGCTCGAATACCACGGGAAGATGCCCTGGCGGTACGCCAGCAGCAGCCGCTGGGGCGACAGGTCGCGGCTGGCCGCGAGCAGGCCGGGGGCCTCGGAGTCGGGCCCGAGCGCCTCGCCAACCGGCGGAAACGGGTCTTGCGGGTCCAGCCAGGCAATCATGCGGGCTGCGCCATAGGGCGATGCGCGACAGCCGCGCCGCTCAGGGCGTGACCGTGGCCCGGCTGGTCAGCGGGCGCATGGGCTTGTCGATATCCAGGCTGTGCAGCCGGAAGCTGCCGTCCTGCAGCCGGCCGGCGGCGCGGTCGGCAAAGAAGCAGCGCAGGGTGTGGATCACGGTGGGGAACGCCAGTTCATCCCAGGGCACATCCGCCTCTTCCACCAGCTTGACCTCCAGGCTTTCCTCGCCGGGGGCGATATCCAGGTCGTCCAGCGTGGCCAGGTAGAAAAGATGCACCTGGTGCACATGCGGCACGTTCAGGATCGAGAACAGCTCGCCGACCTGCACGCGCGCACCGGCTTCTTCCAGCGTCTCGCGCGAGGCCGCCTGCGCGGTGGTTTCGCCGATCTCCATGAAGCCCGCCGGCAGGGTCCAGAAGCCGTAGCGCGGCTCGATGGCGCGCTTGCACAGCAGGACCTTGTCCTCCCACACCGGGATCGTGCCGACGACGTTGCGGGGATTGACGTAGTGGATGGTGCCGCAGTTGTCGCAAACACTGCGCGGGCGGTTGTCGCCGTCAGGCACGCGCAACACGACCGCATGACCACAGTTCGAGCAGAATTTCATGAGGGGCGTCCGGGAGGAATGGCGAAAGTGTATCACCCTCGCAGAGGGGGCCGGCAGGCATGATTGGGGCGGTGGGGCGCCATC
This sequence comes from Cupriavidus sp. SK-4, assembly GCF_000611125.1. NCBI lineage: Bacteria > Pseudomonadati > Pseudomonadota > Betaproteobacteria > Burkholderiales > Burkholderiaceae > Cupriavidus > Cupriavidus sp. SK-4. The sequence goes on along the minus strand of NZ_JFJW01000010.1, from coordinate 21,300 downwards.
GGTCAACACAGTCCGGTGCTGCACGTAGGGGCAGCATCGGGGTGCCGGCGCCGGAGCAGCAGAAAACAAAA
>NZ_JFJW01000010.1:0-21130 GCF_000611125.1 Cupriavidus sp. SK-4 | reverse complement strand
CGACGAGCTGCCAACTGCTCCACCCCGCGTCCGTCGAAGAAAAGATTATATGGCATCTGGTTGCGCAATGCAACACCTGTTTAAAAATACCTTCCAGCGGTGAGCATTGCCGCCTGCCATAACGATTAGATCGCCGGCACGGGGCAGAGGTTCAGCCCTTGCCAGCGCTATCGGTTGTGCGCTGCCACAGCGCGGCTTCGAACTCGAAGCTGTCGCGTTGCTGCAGGTCGTCGCGCTGCCAGATCACGCGATCGCGGCGTACTGTCAGCATCCAGGTGGTGGTGGCCAGCGGCGCCGGGTGGGAGAACGCGCGTGGGGTCAGCACCGCGCCGCAGGGGCCATGCTGGGGATCGCGCACGGAGGTGTAGCGGATCATGCCGAGGCCGGCCTCGCGCGCGATGCGGCCGAAGGCCTGGCAGGGTTCGTGGTGGTCGGGGTCGGTCCAAGTTGGGTGGTCCTGGTCGAACGGCGGTGTGTCCAGCGCCACGCCCCAGGTGTCGACGCGCACTTCGAACAGCGTCTGCGCACGGGCATCGATGCGCGGCAGCGCGGGGCTGTCGTTGAGGAAGCGCCAGCGCCAGTAGCCGAGTTCGGCGCAGGCGGTGCGGATCTCGTTGGCGCCGTAGAACACGCCCGGGTCCTGGCTGGCGCGAAAGCGCGAGCCCCAGGGCGAGGGAGGATAGCGGAACGGGGTGAACAGCAGGTAGTGCAGGTGGCGTGCCTCGGCGGGCACGGCGGGTTTGCCGGCGTCGAGCACGGCTTCCAGCACAGCCTGTTCTTCCAGGCTGTCGACCAGCGGCATGGTGGATACGACGTGCTGGGCCTCCACCGCCCGCCACAGCGTGAGCGCGAACTGCCGGCGCTCAGATGCGACCGCGGGTGGCGTCCAGGTAGTGAACGACACGGACCAGACCTTCCGTTGTGCGGATCATTTCAAGGGGCTTGCCGCCCAGCGCGAGGTTTTCATTGGTCAGCCACAGGCGGGCCTGGTCGCCGTGGCCCAGGATGGCATCGAGCGATCGGAACAGGCGCACGAACAGCACGCCGAATTCCCACTCCTTGCGGTGCGCATCGAGCACATAGCCGCCAGATGCCATGCGCGATACCGATGCGGTGCTGATGCCCAGCACGCTTGCCACCACGGCCTGGCTGATGCCGAGGAAGCCCGCGGCGCGCATCACCGCCTTGGTCAGTGTGGTGCCGGGGTCGGGGCCGCCGGCGGGATCGGTTTCCGGAATCCGCCTGGATTGCATCGCCATCACTCCTGTTTCTTCAGAAATATTATAGGCGATGCATTTCAGAAGGGAAGTGATTGCTGAAAAGACCAGCAAACTGCGGGGGCGGCGTCAGTAGGTCTCGATGTGGAGCCGGCCCTCTGCCTTCATGGCGGTTTCGATCTCCGGCCAGGCGTACCCGGCGCCGGCGCACACCGCTTCAAATGCCTCCAGCACGCCTGCTTCCATGCCCTTCAGTCCGCAGATATAGACATGGCCGTTGGGATCGGCCAGCAGGGCGGCGGCGCTGTCCGCGGCCTCGCGGATCGCGTCCTGCACGTAGCGGCGCGACGCGGCGGGGTCGCGCGAGAAGGCGAAATGGATGTCCAGGAAGTCCCTGGGCAGCTTCAGCAGCGGGCCGAAGTAGGGCAGTTCGTTGGCGTTGCGCGCGCCGAAGAACAGCATCCGGCGCCCGCCGAAGTGCGCCATGTTGCGGCGCATGCGCTCGGTCATGGCGCGCATCGGCGCCGAGCCCGTGCCGGTGCAGATCATCATGATGCTGGCCTCGGCATGGTTGGGCATCAGGAAGGTCGATCCGAACGGGCCCACCACCTGCACGTTGTCGCCCTTGGCCAGGTCGCACAGGTAGCTGGACGCGACGCCCCGCACCGGCTTGCCGTCGTGGTCCTGGTCGACCCGTTTGACCGTCAGCGCCAGGTTGTTGTAGCCCGGGCGCTCGCCATCGCGCGGGCTGGCCACCGAGTACATGCGGATGTAGTGCGGCTTGCCCGACGCATCCGTGCCGGGCGGCACGATGCCGATCGACTGGCCTTCCAGGATCGGGAAGAAGTGCGTGCCGAAATCCAGCACGATATGGTGGATGTCGCTGGACGCGTCGTCGGCGGTCAGCCGGTAGTTGCCGGCCACGGTCGCAGTGACCGGCGCGCGCACGCCATGCAGGTTCACATAGGGATGGGCCGCCGACCACGGCGCACGCGGCGAAGTGTGGCGGCTGGTTTCCACGGACTGGATGGCGGCGTCGGGCGCGGCGCCGGTTGCCGTGCCGCTGCCGAGGGTGGCCTGCGGCGCCTCGCCCAGGTCGGCCAGTTCCGGCAGCGGCACCTCGGCCGGCAATTCGTCCCACAGCAGTTGCGCCTCGATCGGGTAGGCCTGGCCGCGCAGCATGGTGCGCCAGTTGTCGATGGCGCCGGTCGGGCAGGGCGACAGGCAGGCGTTGCAGCCGTTGCATACGTCTGCCCTGACCACGTAGTTGCGGTCATCGTGGGTGATGGCATCGATCGGACAGGTGTCCTCGCAGGTATTGCAGCGGATGCAGATTTCCGGATCGATCAGGTGCTGCTTGATGATGTCGGGGGCGCCCATGGCGTGTCTCCGGTGGCTCCTGGCCTGTCCTTGTGGTTCTGGTTCAGTTGAAACGCACGTACTCGAAATCCATCGGCTGGCGGTTGATGCCCACCGCCGGCGGCGCAATCCAGTTGGCGTACTTGCCCGGCTCCACCACGCGGCCCATCAGCGAGGCAACAAAGGCGCGGTCTTCGTCGGTGGCCAGCCACTTGCGTTCGTTGGCCTTCCACTCGGCTTCGGCAATCAGCTGGCCCTCGGGCGAGACGTGCACATTGGCCAGCGTGCCGATCTTGCGGTTGAAGGCCTTGTGCGGCACGGTCAGGCGGAACGCGATCCCGGCCTTTTCGATGACCTTGTTCCAGCGCGCCACGCCGCCCGTGCTGTCCTTGATGTAGTCGTCGCGCAGCACCTCATTGAGCGCGTTGAGCATCGGCACCTCGCGCTCGCCCAGGTGGCCGTCGCGCACTTCCAGTACGCGGTAGACATCGCCCTTGAGCACGTGGTCGTCGGCGCGCTTGCCTTCCTCGAAGCGGCCCTTCAGGCCGGCGCTGTAGAAGGTGGCGGCATTGGACGACTGGTCGGCGCCGAACAGGTCGATGGTGACGCTGTAGTGGAAGTTCAGGTAGCGCTGGATGGTCTCCAGGTCGATCACCCCGGCGGCGCGCACTTCGGCGGGGTCTTCGATACCGCGTTCGCGCATCACCTCGCAGGTGCGCTGGATCACGCGCGACACACCGGATTCACCCACGAACATATGGTGCGCTTCCTCGGTCAGCATGAAGCGCGTGGTGCGCGCCAGCGGATCGAAGCCGGATTCGGCCAGCGCGCACAGCTGGAACTTGCCGTCGCGGTCGGTGAAGTAGGTGAACATGAAGAACGCCAGCCAGTCCGGCGTGCGCTCGTTGAAGGCGCCGAGGATGCGCGGGTTGTCCTGGTCGCCGGAGCGGCGCTCCAGCAGCGCCTCGGCTTCCTCGCGGCCGTCGCGGCCGAAATAGCGGTGCAGCAGGTACACCATCGCCCACAGGTGGCGGCCTTCCTCCACATTGACCTGGAACAGGTTGCGCAGGTCGTACAGGCTCGGCGCGGTCAGGCCCAGGTGGCGCTGCTGCTCGACCGAGGCGGGCTCGGTGTCGCCCTGCGTGACGATGATGCGGCGCAGGTTGGCGCGGTGCTCGCCCGGCACGTCCTGCCAGGCGGCTTCGCCCTTGTGCTCGCCGAAGTGGATCCTGCGCTCGGGGTCGGCCGGCTGCAGGAAGATGCCCCAGCGGTAGTCCGGCATCTTGACGTGGTCGAAGTGCGCCCAGCCTGATGGATCGACCGACACCGCAGTGCGCAGGTAGACATCGAAGTTGTGCGAGCCGTCCGGCCCCATGTCGCGCCACCAGTCGAGGAACGCTGGTTGCCAGTGTTCCAGCGCGCGCTGCAGCGCGCGGTCGTCGGACAGGTTGACGTTATTGGGGATCTTCTGGCTGTAGTCGATGCTCACGTGCTGTCTCCTGTGTTGTCTGGTCCAGGGCTGGCGCTTATACGCGGTCCCAGTCGAAGCGTGCCTTGTTGCCACTGCCGAAGACCTTCAGCGCGCCATTCTCGCCGACGGCGTTGGGGCGCTGGAAGATCCAGTTCTGCCACGCGGTCAGGCGGCCGAAGATGCGCGTTTCCATGGTCTCGGCGCCGCCGAAGCGCAGGTTGGCTTCCATCCCGGTCAGTGCATCCGGCGACAGGCTGGCGCGTTCTTCCAGGGCGATGCGGATCTCGTCCTCCCAGTCGATATCGTCGGGCGCGGCGGTGATCAGCCCGAGCGAATCGGCGCTGAGCGCATCCAGCGGCGCGCCGATATGCTCGCGCACCGCGGTGAGCTTGGCCTCGTCGCCATAGAAGCGCGCCGCCAGCCGGGTTTGCCCGTTGGGCATGGGGTAGTGGCCGAAGTTGAGCGCGGAGGCGAACACGCGCGGCGCATCGTCCGGGGCGTCGGGCAGGTGCAGCATGTAGCTGCGGTCGGCGGCCAGCGCCAGTTCCAGCAGCGTGCCGGCAAAGCAGGAATCGGCTTCGATCAGCGCGATCAGGCTGCGCGACGACACATCCAGCCGTGCCAGCGTGCGGCGCAGCATGCCGATGGTCTCGCGCACGAACCAGTGGCCGGCATGCGCCTGCAGCAGCGCATCGGCGGCCAGCACCGCGGCCGGGTCGCCATCGGTCTTGAGCACCCAGATGCCGATATCCAGGTGGTTGGCGCGCAGCGTCAGGATGGCGTCGTCGAGTTCGCGCGCCATCTTCAGCGGCCACCATTGCGCGCCGGCCGCGACCACCCCGGCGAGATCCGCGGGCTGGTGCTTGTCGGGCCCGAATACGGTCAGCGTGGCCTTGCGCGCGGCGGGATCGACATGCACGCGCACGGTCTCGTAGCGGTAGCCGTCGGGCTCGATGGTGCGCGACAGCGGCGTCAGCGTGATGCCGTGGTGGCCCTGTGGCCGGTCGCTGGTGGCCGCCAGCGCCGCCGCGCGCTCGGCGATATGCTCGGCAAAGCGTGCCGGCTTGACCACTTCGTCAACCAGCTTCCAGTCCTTGGCGCGCTGGCCGCGCACGCCTTCCGTGGTGGTGCAGAAGATGTCCGCGTGGTCGCGGCGCACGTGGCGCTTGTCGGTCACGCGGGTCAGGCCGCCGGTGCCGGGCAGCACGCCCAGCAGCGGCACCTCGGGCAGGCTTACCGCGGACGAGCGGTCATCAACCAGCACGATCTCGTCGCAAGCCAGCGCCAGTTCATAGCCGCCGCCGGCGGTGGTGCCGTTGCAGGCGGCGATGAACTTCAGCCCCGAGTGCCGGCTGGCATCCTCGATGGCATTGCGGGTCTCGTTGGTGAACTTGCAGAAATTGACCTTCCACGCATGCGACGACAGCCCCAGCATGAAGATATTGGCGCCCGAGCAGAAGATGCGGTCGCGCGCGCTGGTCAGCACCACGGTGCGCACTTCGGGGTGCTCGAAGCGGATGCGCTGCAGCGCGTCGTGCAGTTCGATATCGACGCCAAGGTCGTAGGAATTGAGCTTCAGCGCGTAGCCGGGGCGCAGTCCGCCTTCCTCGTCGACGTCCATCGCCAGCGTGGCGACGGGGCCGTCGAAACTCAGTTTCCAGTGGTGGTACTGGTCGGGATGGCGCTCGAAGGTGACGGGTGCGGGCGCGTCTGACGAGGCGGTTGCCTGGTCAGGGCGCAGTGGGGCGGTTGCCGGCGCGGACATGGCTGTCTCCTGAATGCACTATAGTGCCTTGCGGCTTTTGATGAAATATAGTGCATGGAATCGGCTGGCGCAATGTCTTTGTCAGGCGCGCGGCCGGCGGGGGTAGTCAGGCGCCGGCGGCCTGCAGCTGGGCGTGCAACTGTTGCAGCGAGGCGGCGGCGTCCTTGCCGCTGGTGTCGATCGAGATATCGGCGCGGTCGTAGAGCGGCGCGCGTGCCTGCAGGATGCGGCGCAGGTCGGCCATGGCCTCGCGGTTGCCTTCCATCGGCCGCATGTCGCCCTGGGCCACCACGCGCGCCATGTGCTCCTCAGGCGAGGTGCGCACCCAGATGGTGTAGCACTGCGACAGCAGCAGGTTGAAGGTGGCGGGTTCGGAGACCAGGCTGCCCGGCGTGGCCAGCACCAGGCGGTCGTGCTCGCGCAGGGTGCGCTCCAGTGCGCGCATTTCATAGCGGCGGTAGGCCGCCTGGCCGTAGAGCGAATGGATTTCCGACAGGCTGGCGCCGGCTTCCTGCTCGATCACGGTGTTCAGTTCGACAAAGGGCACGTCCCTGGCCGCAGCCAGCGCGCGGCCCAGGGTCGACTTGCCGGCGCCGCGCAGGCCGATCAGCGCGATACGGCGGTGGCGCGCATCGCCGGATTCCGCGGGGGACAGTGCGTGGCGGCAGGCTTCACGCACGCGCGCCAGGTCGCCCGCGGGCAACTGCGCCAGCCATTGCACCATCTGCGCAAACTCGGTGGCCTGCTCGCCGTTGAGGCCGTCCACTTCGGCCAGCACCACCGGCAGCGGCACGTCGAGCGCGCGCGCCACCTGGCGCAGCAGCAGCACCGACGCATTGCCGGTGCCGGTTTCCAGGTTGGCCAGGTAGCGCTCGGACACGCCGGCGCCGCGCGCCAGGTCCTTGCGCGACATGCCGCGCGAGGCGCGCAGCGAGCGGATGCGCTCGCCCAGCAGCGTCAGGTAGGGGTCGCGCTCGGCGTTGGCGGCTGCGGCGGGCGCATCCCCGGCAGGGCGCGCGTCGGCTTCGGTCTCGTTGGCGGGCAGCGGGGCGGGATCGCGGCGCATGGTGGTGGTTTCGGGTTGACCGGCAGGAAAAGCAAGGGCGCATTATACGAGCAGCCTTGGTGCGCCAAGTGACGCGGCAGGCAGTCGGTTCGATAAAGCCTGTCCTATAGTGCATCCCCTCGCTTGCATAATAGTTGATATGAAATAAAATGCATCAACTAGCGGATGCCGGCATGCACATTGGCGGACATCGGCAAGCAGAACAGCGACTGGACTGACGTTGGCGCGGCGCCCATGGCCCCCGCGGCGCGACACCAAGGAGTGGAGACAATGACGCCCCCCAATACCGCCGCCGGCATGCCAGCGGCAGCATCGCCCGTGCCGCCGGCTGTTCCACCCGCCACCGATGCCGTCGCGGCACTGCCCACCTGCTACAACGCTGCCGAGGACCTGCTGTCGCGCAATCTCGAGGCCGGGCGCGGGGCCAAGACAGCCTACATCGACGACACCACCTCGCTGACTTATGCCGAGCTCGATGCCCGCGCCCGCCGCTTTGCCGGCGCGCTGCGCGACGCGGGCTTGCGCCAGGAAGAGCGGCTGCTGCTGTGCGCGCTCGATACCATTGATTTCCCCACGGTATTTCTCGGCTGCCTGCTGGCGGGCGTGGTGCCGGTGGCGGTCAATACCCTGCTGACCGCGGACGATTACGCCTACATGCTTGGCCACAGCGGCGCGCGCGCCGTGGTGGTGTCGGAGCCGCTGCTGCCGGTGATGAAGGCCGCCATCGAGAAGAGCGGGCTGGCGCCGATGGTGATCCAGGCGGCGCCGCATGCCGATGGCGCGCCGGCGTGCAGCGTGGGCGCGATGCTGGCGCGCACGCGTTCTGCCGCGCAGGCCGTGCGCAGCGGCCCGGACGACATGGCGTTCTGGCTGTATTCGTCGGGCTCGACCGGACGGCCCAAGGGCACCGTGCACACGCATGGCAACCTGTTCCATACGGCTGACCTGTATGCCCGCCAAGTGCTGGGCATCCGAGAGGACGACGTGGTGTTCTCGGCCGCCAAGCTGTTCTTTGCCTACGGGCTGGGCAATGCGCTGACCTTTCCGATGTCGGTCGGCGCCACCACCGTGCTGATGGCCGAGCGGCCCACGCCGGCGGCCGTGTTCAGGCGGCTGCGCGAGCAGCGGCCCACGGTGTTCTGCGGCGTGCCCACGCTGTTTGCGGGCATGTTGGCGGCGCCTGAGCTGCCGCCGCGCGCCGAGGTGGCGTTGCGTGTATGCACCTCCGCCGGCGAGGCCCTGCCGCGCGATATCGGCGAACGTTTCCTGGCGCATTTCGGCTGCGACATCCTGGATGGCATCGGCTCCACCGAGATGCTGCATATCTTCCTGTCGAACCGGCCAGGTGCGGTGCGCTATGGCACCACTGGCAAGCCGGTGCCTGGCTACGCGCTGAAGCTGCTGGACGAGCGCGGCGAGCCGTGCGCGCCCGGCGAGATCGGCGAACTCTTTATCAAGGGCCCCAGTGCCGCGCTGATGTACTGGTGCAACCGCGACAAGAGCCGCGATACCTTTGTCGGGGAATGGACGCGCAGCGGCGACAAGTACCTGTGCGATGCCGATGGCTACTACACCTATGCCGGCCGCAGCGACGACATGCTCAAGGTCGGCGGCATCTACGTGTCGCCGTTCGAGGTCGAGGCCGCGCTGGCGCAGCACCCGGCGGTCCTGGAGGCGGCGGTGATCGGCGTCACGGATGCCGACGAACTGGTCAAGCCCAAGGCCTTCGTCGTGCTGCGGCCCGGCCAGCAATGGCATGACGGCATGGCGGCGGAGCTGCAGGCTTTTATCAAGTCACGTCTCGCGCCGTACAAGTACCCGCGCCAGATCGAATGCGTGCCCGAACTGCCCAAGACCGCGACCGGCAAGATCCAGCGCTTCCGCCTGCGCCAGCGCGAGCAAGCCGCGCGGGAGGCGGCGCAATGATGCGCCCGTAGCCGCCGGTCACCCCTTCTGAGCCGATGCAAGACAACAACGTGCCCATGCAAAGCAGCCTGGTGGAAATTTCCTTCGACAAGCGCCGTATCCGGATCGAGTACCAGTGGCTGCGGCCCGAACGCGCGCAGCGCCCTCTGGTGGTGTTCCTGCACGAGGGGCTGGGCTCGGTCAGCATGTGGCGCGATTTTCCGCGCGAATTTTGCGAGGCCGGCGACTATCGCGGCCTGGTGTTCTCGCGCTACGGCTACGGACGTTCGACGCCGCGGCCACATGACGAAAAATGGCGTCCCGACTTCATGCATCGCCAGGCGCGCGAGGTGCTGCCCACTCTGTTCGATGCGCTCGACATCGGTCCCGGCCGCACGCACGGCATGCCCTGGCTGCTGGGCCACAGCGACGGCGGCTCGATCGCGCTGATCCACGCTGCCAGCTTTCCACAGGCGGTTGCCGGCATCACCGTGCTGGCGCCGCATATCGTGGTCGAAGATCTGTCGGTGCGCAGCATCGCGGACACGCGCCAGGCCTACCTGGAGACCGACCTGCGCCAGCGGCTGGCGCGCCATCATGACGACGTCGATTCGGCCTTCTGGGGCTGGAACGATATCTGGCTCGACCCCGAATTCCGCCAGTGGGACCTGCGTCCGCTGCTGTCCGGGCTGCGCTGCCCGGTGCTGGCGGTGCAGGGCGAGGACGACGAGTACGGCACCATGGCGCAGATCGAGGGTATCCATCGATATGCCCCCCAGACCACCTTGCTTAAACTCGCGCGATGCGGGCACTCGCCACATCGGGACCAAAAAGAACCGTTGACGCTGGCTGCCGTTCGGCATATAAATCTGCATACTTCAAACCTAAAATAATTCGGCTTCCCGCCTGTTGCGAAGGGTCCTCACGGCGCATGCGCCAGTGCGGGACATGGCAAGGGCAGGGGTGACCGGCAACGGTCCAGCGAGCCACCGGCTTGACCACCAGGAGACACCATGCGTCGCTTCACCTCGCGCAGGCTTGCGCCTGCCTGCCTTGCCGTCGCCACCGTCTTTGCCATGGCCGGCGCGTCCGCGCAGCCGGCGGCCCCCGCACCCGCTGCGCCAGGGGGAAAGATCAAGGTCGGCTTCATGCTGCCGTACACCGGCACCTACGCGGCCCTCGGTACGGCCATCGAGAACGGCTTCCGCATGTACGTGCAGCAGCAGGGCGGCAAGCTCGGCGGTCGCGACATCGAGTACTTCAAGGTCGACGATGAATCCGATCCGGCCAAGGCGCCGGAGAACGCCACCAAGCTGGTCAAGCGCGACCAGGTCGACGTGGTGGTCGGCACGGTGCATTCGGGCGTGCAGATGGGCATCGTCAAGGTGGCCAAGGAGAACAACACGCTGCTGATCATCCCCAATGCCGGCGTGGATGAGGCCACCGGTCCGCTGTGCGGCCCCAATATCTTCCGCACCTCGTTCTCAAACTGGCAGCCGGGCTACGCCATGGGCCAGGTGCTGGGCGAGCGCGGCCTGAAGAAGGTGGTGACGCTGACCTGGAAGTACGCCGCCGGCGAACAGTCTGTGAAGGGCTTCAAGGAAGCGTTCGAGGCCAAGGGCGGCAAGGTGGTGAAGGAACTGAACCTGCCGTTCCCCAATGTCGAGTTCCAGGCGCTGATCACCGAAGTGGCGTCGCTCAAGCCTGACGCCGTGTTCGTGTTCTTTGCCGGCGGCGGCGCGGTCAAGTTCGTCAAGGACTGGGCTGCGGCGGGGCTCAAGGACAAGATCCCGCTGTACGGCTCGGGCTTCCTGACCGATGGCACGCTCGAAGCACAGGGCAACGCCGCGCAGGGGCTGGAAACCACGCTGCATTACGCCGATGGCCTGACCAACCCGCGCGACAAGAACTTCCGCCTGGACTACGCCAAGACCTACAAGCTGCAGCCCGACGTGTACGCGGTGCAGGGCTACGATGCCGCCCAGCTGCTGGCGGCCGGCGCCACGGCGGTGAAGGGCGACATGACGCGCAAGGCCGACCTGTACAAGGCCATGGGCGCGGCCAGGATCGACAGCCCGCGCGGCGCCTTCACGCTGTCCAAGGCGCATAACCCGGTGCAGGACTTCTACCTGCGCAAGGTGGACGGGCGCGAGAACAAGGTCAGCTCGGTGGCGGTGAAGGCGCTGGCTGATCCTGCGCGCGGCTGCCGGCTTTAATTCGCAGCGGAGTGAGCCAGTGATCGCTTCCGACACCTCGGGTTTTCTCCCCTCTCCCGCGTGCGGGAGAGGGGCGGGGGGGAGGGCGGGCGCTTGCCGGAGCCACGGTGCTGAAAAAAACCGTTGGCTCCGCTTGATGTGGCGCCTTGCTAGACCACCCCTCACCCCAACCCTCTCCCCATGAGGGGAGAGGGAGAACACCTTGCTGAGGCTAGCTCGGGCGCTGCTGGAGCACCCAACACCGTCGACTCTGCCCGTAACCAGCTGAACTTCCATTCCGCATGGATATCGTCTCCTTCCTGATCCAGTGCCTGAACAGCGTGCAGTACGGCCTGCTGCTGTTCCTGGTGGCCAGCGGCCTGACGCTGATCTTCGGCATCATGGGCGTGATCAACCTCGCCCACGGCAGCTTCTACATGCTGGGCGCCTACCTGGCCTTCACGCTCGCCGGCCTGACCGGCAACCTGTTTATCGCCATCCCGCTCGGCATCGTGCTGGCGGTGGCATTCGGCTACGTGCTGGAATGGGCCTTCTTCAGCTACTTGTATGAGCGCGACCACCTGCAGCAGGTGCTGATGACCTACGGGCTGATCCTGGTGTTCGAGGAATTGCGCAGCATCCTGGTCGGCGATGACGTGCACGGCGTGCAGGTGCCTGCGCTGCTGGATGGCGCGTTGGCGATCGGCAACGACATGACCTATCCGGTGTACCGCCTCTTTATCTCCGCGGTATGCCTGGTGGTGGCGCTGGCGATGTACTACGTGATCCGGCGCACCCGGCTGGGCATGATGATCCGCGCCGGCGCCACCAACCGCGAGATGGTGCAGTCGCTGGGCATCAACATCACGGTGCTGTACCGTTTCGTGTTCGCGCTGGGCGTGGCGCTGGCAGTGCTGGCCGGCATGATCGCCGCGCCGGTGTCGTCGGTCTATCCGGGCATGGGCGCGCAGGTGCTGATCGTCTGCTTCGTGGTGGTGGTGATCGGCGGCATCGGCTCGGTCAAGGGCGCGCTGGTGGCATCGCTGCTGCTGGGCTTCGTCGATACCTTCGGCAAGGTGTTCTGGCAGGAGGCGGCCGGCGTGCTGATCTACCTGCTGATGGCGGTGATCCTGCTGTGGAAGCCGCAGGGGCTGTTCAAGGCAGGATGACATGAACCCGACGACATTGCCGGCGCGCCGGCACTCCTTGCGCAACGCCACGCTGGCCACCGGGCTGGGCTGGCTGGTGGCGTTCGCGGTGCTGGCGGCACTGCCGCTGCTGCTGACCGCGGACAGCAACAAGTTCTACATCGAGCTGCTCAGCAAGGTGATGATCATGGCGATCTTCGCGCTGTCGCTGCAGCTGCTGATCGGCTACACCGGGCTGGTCAGCCTGGGCCATGCCGCGTACTTCGCGATGGCGGCGTATGCCACCGCAATCCTGGCGCCGCAGGCCGGCCCGGGCAACGGCTGGCTACTGCTGGCTGGTGCGCTGACGGCATCGGCCCTGCTGGCGCTGGTGGTGGGGGCGCTGGTGCTGCGCACCCGCGGCGTGTATTTCATCATGGTGACGCTGGCGTTCGCGCAGATGGTGTATTTCGTCTTCCACGACACCAAGATCGCGGGCGGCAGCGACGGCACCTATATCTACTTCCGGCCGGAATTCCCGGTGCCTGGCGAGCACCTGCTGACGGTCAACGATCCCACGCATTTCTACTGGCTGGTATGGACCGGGCTGGTGCTGACAGTGGCGGTGCTGGCGCTGGTGCTGCGCTCGCGCTTCGGGCACGCGCTGGTCGGCATCCGCCACAACGAGCAGCGCATGCGCGCGGCCGGCTACGCCACCTACCGCTACCAGCTTGGCGCCTTTGTCGCGGGCGGGCTGCTGGCGGGGCTGGCCGGATTTCTGTATGCGATCCAGTTTGGCTTCGTCAATCCGGAGATCGCGTCGTGGCACCAGTCCGGCAACGCCATGCTGATGGTGATCCTGGGCGGCGTGGGCAGCCTGGCCGGCGCGGTGCTGGGCGCGTTCTCGTTCGTGCTGCTGGCGGAGTGGTTCAGCACCCTGACCAAGCACTGGCAGCTGCTGATGGGCGGCTTCATCATCGTTGCGGTAGCGCTGCTGCCGCGCGGGCTGGTCAGCCTGCCGTCGGTGTTGCGGCACGGTCGCCGCGGACGCCGCAATGGCGATGCCGGCACCGGCACGGATGAGGCCGCGGGCACTGCGGACAGCCGCCGCGAAGGGCGCCGCAATACGGAGGCCGCATGACATCGCAAGGAACCCCGATCCTGCAGGCGCAGCAACTGACCCGGCGCTTCGGCGGCCTGACCGCCGTGGCGGGCGTCGACCTGTCGTTGTCACTGCATGAGATCCATGCCGTGATCGGCACCAACGGCGCGGGCAAGTCCACGCTGATCAATATGCTGTCCGGCGAACTGCCGCCGTCGTCCGGCCGCCTGCACCTGAAGGGCGAGGACGTGACCGGCTGGTCGCAGCCGCGGCTGGCGCGCCATGGGGTGGGGCGCAGCTACCAGCGCAACAATATCTTCCTGCCACTGACGGTGCGCGAAAACTGCCGGCTGGCCGCGCAGTCGCGCGCGCAGCGCGCGTGGCGGCTGTGGGAAAGCGCCCAGGGCTGCCGCACCAGCGCCACGCTTGCCGACGAGGCCCTGGAGCGGGCCGGCCTGGCGTCGCTGGCGGACCGGCTTGCCAGCGACCTGGCCCATGGCCAGAAGCGGCAGCTGGAAGTGGCAATGTGCTTGGCCACGCAGCCGGTCGCATTGCTGCTGGACGAGCCGCTGGCCGGCATGGGCGCGGAAGAGTCGGCGCGGATGCTGGCGCTGCTGCGCGGCCTGCGCGAGGGCCACGCCATCCTGCTGGTCGAGCATGACATGGACGCGGTGTTCTCGGTCGCCGACCGCATCACCGTGATGGTCAACGGCGCCGTGATTGCCACGGGCAGCCCCGAGGCGATCCGGACCAACCATGAGGTCCAGGTCGCCTACCTGGGCGAGGAAGAGAGCGAGGCCGCATGAATGCACCGATCCATTCGCCGATGATCGAGGCCACCGGCATCAACGCCTGGTATGGCTCCAGCCACGTGCTGCGCGACGTCGACTTCACCGTGGGCGTGGGCGAAACGGTCGGGCTGCTGGGCCGCAACGGCATGGGCAAGAGCACGCTGCTGCGCACGCTGCTGGGCCATGTGCGCCAGCGCCAGGGGCAGATCCGCGTGGCCGGCCGCGACGTCTCGCGCGCGCAGCCGTTCGAGGTGGCGCGCCTGGGCGTGGCCTACGTGCCGGAGGGCCGCGGCATCTTCCCCAGCCTGTCGGTGCGCGAAAACCTGCTGATGGCCGCGCGCAAGGGCTGCAGCGGCCGCAACGACTGGGACGAGGCGCGCGTGCTCGACCTGTTCCCGCGGCTGAAGGAGCGCCTGTCCCATGGCGGCCAGCAACTGTCCGGCGGCGAGCAGCAGATGCTGTCCATCGGCCGCGCGCTGATGACCAATCCCGACTGCCTGGTGCTGGACGAGGCCACCGAAGGGCTGGCCCCGCGCATCGTGCGCGAGATCTGGGAGGTCATCGCCACCGTGCGCGGCACCGGCATCGCCTCGGTCGTGGTCGACCGCAATTTCCGCTCGGTGCTGGCGCACGCCGACCGTGCCGTGGTTCTGGAGAAGGGCCGGGTGGTGATGGCTGGCCCCGCATCGGACCTTGCCGGCAAGCCCGAAGCCCTGGACCGCTACCTGGGTGTTTGAGGTTGAAAGCGCCGCATAAGGCGCTTATGTTGTCCTGCCGCAACGCTGCTTGCGGGCGCAAGGACCCGCTGTTTTGCTCTCCCAGGGCTTGACCATCTGCCGCTTCCCTCCCATCCTTGCGAAGTCACGAAAGCGGCATCCCTGTTTGCCGCAGTGGTCGATAGTCGACAGTTCATCTAGAATTGCGCGCGTTTGTGCAATGCAATAAGTACCGCGAGAAGAACCGGAAACGGGCGCAGCAAGCTGTTGCGCTGGATGGGACCGGACCGCGGCAGAGCCAACAAACCTGCCGGCGACCTGGTCGAGCAGACCCAATTTCATGACCCAATCCACAACCAGCCATTATTTTGTCGAGAGCCCGAGCACGCGCGCCCTGGTGCTCGGCGCGGTAGGCGTCGTCTTCGGCGACATCGGCACCAGCCCGCTGTACGCCCTCAAGGAGTGCTTCAGCAAGGAGCACGGCATCATGTTCAGCCCGGAGGCCGTGCTGGGCATCATCTCGATGCTGTTCTGGGCCATGATCATCGTGGTCTCGATCAAGTACGTGGTCTTCGTGATGCGGGCCGACAACGACGGCGAAGGCGGTGTGCTGGCGCTGATGGCACTGGTGCTGCGCACCGTGGCGCCACGCTCGGGCAAGGCCAGGGTGCTGATGATGCTGGGCATCTTCGGCGCCTGCATGTTCTACGGCGACGCGGTCATCACGCCGGCGATCTCGGTGCTGTCGGCGGTGGAAGGGCTGGAGATCGCCGCGCCGCAACTGTCGCAGTTCGTGATACCGATCACGCTGGTGATCCTGGCGGCGCTGTTTCTGATCCAGCGTCACGGCACCGCCACCATGGGCAAGCTGTTCGGGCCGATCATGACCGCCTGGTTCTTGGCGCTGGGTGCGCTGGGGATCTACCAGCTGGTGCAGGCGCCTGAAATCCTGAAGGCGGTCAACCCGTACTATGCGATCACTTTCCTGGTGGAGCATGCGCTGCAGGCCTTTATCGTGCTGGGCTCGGTATTCCTGGTGCTGACCGGGGCCGAGGCGCTGTACGTCGACATGGGTCACTTCGGCGCGCGCCCGATCCGCATCGGCTGGTTTGTGCTGGTGATGCCCTGCCTGATGCTGAACTACTTCGGCCAGGGCGCGATGCTGCTGCACAACCCGGCCGGCGCCGAGAACCCGTTCTACCTGATGGTGCCCGAGCTGCTGCAGATCCCGATGGTGCTGCTCGCCACCTGCGCCACCGTGATCGCCTCGCAGGCCGTGATCTCCGGCGCATTCTCGCTGACCAGCCAGGCGATCCAGCTGGGCTTCCTGCCGCGCATGCGCGTGCGCTACACCTCGGCCGCCGAGATCGGCCAGATCTATCTGCCGGTGATCAACTGGCTGCTGCTGGTGCTGGTGATCGGCGTGGTGATCTCGTTCAAGAAGTCCGAGAACCTGGCCGCCGCCTACGGCATCGCCGTGACCACCACCATGGTCATCACCACCATCCTGGCCGCGGTATGCATGCGCAACGTCTGGAAGTGGAACCCCGCGCTGGTCGCGGTGGTGGGGCTGGGCTTCATTCTGGTGGACCTGGCGTTCTTTGCCGCCAACCTGCTCAAGGTTGCCGAGGGCGGCTGGTTCCCGCTGCTGCTGGGCAGCGCGACGTTCTTCCTGCTGATGACCTGGTACAGCGGCCGCAAGCTGCTGCGCGCGCGCAGCCTGGAAGACGGCATTCCGCTGGAACCCTTTATCGCCGGGCTGCTGGCGCACCCGCCGCACCGCGTCGAGGGCACCGCGGTGTTCCTGACCGGCAATACCGAGGCCGTGCCGGTATCGCTGCTGCACAACCTGAAGCACAACCGCGTGATGCATGAGCGCGTGGTGTTCCTGACCTTCGTCACGCGTGACATCCCCTACGTGGACGACGACCAGCGTGTGAGCAGCAAGGACCTCGGCGGCGGCGTCTTTATCCTGAAGTCCGAATACGGCTTCAAGGAAACGCCCGATGTGCAGAGGGTGCTGGACCTGGCCGACCGCAAGCTTGGCATGCACTTCGAGCTGATGGAGACCTCCTTCTTCATCGCGCGTGAATCGGTGATTCCGTCCAAGCTGCCGGGTATGCCGATGTGGCGCGAGAGTCTGTTCGCCTGGATGCACCAGAACGGCGCCAAGCCGTCGGACTTCTTCCAGATCCCGGCCAACCGGGTGGTGGAGTTGGGCACCAAGGTAGAGATCTGAACGCGCGGGCCCCGGCGCCCGCTTCCGTCGAGCCTCAGCAACCCCCGGGCGCGCCGCCAGGCGACCCGGGGGTTTTGCCTTCTGCGCGGTCGCCGCCTGCCTGCGATGCGCCACCCGCAGCCCGTCCCTCGGGGCGCTTGTCCCGGGAAGTCGCGCATTGCTGACGCCGACCCGGGACACCGGCCTCATGCGTGCGCACCGCCCCTCGCCAGACAATGCAACCCTCAGCTTGTCACTGACCGCCTTCATGGCGGTCCCTTCCAGAAGGAGCCTGTGCCATGTGCGCGTTGCAGCAGTGGTCTCGCCAGTCCAGCCGGCATGCCGACGGTACCCGTCGCATCCGTCGGCTGCGACGGGCGCTGCCGCCGTGGCTGCCACCGCTGCTGCCGGCGCTCCTGCTGCTCTACGTCTTCTGTCATTCACATGCGAACTGGGAATCGTGCCTCGCCTCACTGCGTGAGCTGAATCACGATCACGGCGCGCCGGCGCGCGAGCTGGGACGCGCGTTGTCGCTGGCGCGCTCCCTGCGCGGACGCCAGGCACCGGATCCGGCTGCCTGGCACGCCGCGGTGCGGCTGGCCGCCGACCGGGGGTCGGCGTGCCTGGCGGCACTCGGGTGCAGTCCGGCGCGGCTGCTGCCGTCGCTAGCAGCGCTGTTCGCGATGCTCGCATGGCTGCACTGACGCAGGGCGGCCGCTTCCCTGCATCCGCATACCACTGATCCAGGAGTCAGGCGCTGCGCCGCTGCCATGATGGGATGGCAGCCGGCCTGCGCCAGGCAACGGCTGGCACGGCTCGAGGCGATCCCGTGCGGCCCGTGCCGTTTTATAGCCGATCGCCCGCATGAGGCGTGCTGTCGCGGCAATGCCGCCGGCATCCCTGTTGGAGATAGCAATGCATAAGAATTTTGCCAAGACCCTGCTTGCCACTGTCGCACTCGCCGCCGGGTTCAGTCATGCCGCCCACGCCGGTGCATATGGCGAAGCACTGGCTGCTGCCGTGCCGCGCCACAACGCGCAGCGCGACGCCTTCACGGAGGGTGCGCGNCAGGGGGGGTGCGCGCAGCCCGGCCGCCGAGGCCGCGATGCGGCCCGTGGCGGCGCGCGGCAGCATGTCAGTGTGCGTGGTCCGTGGCTTTGATCCGAACCGGGATGCGATGCGCAAGCCTGATCCGTACACGGATGGCGCGCGCATGGGAAGCTTCGATCCCTTTACCGAGGGGACGCGCATCAGTTCTCGCGATGGTTTCAGCGACGGCGCGCGCAGCGATGCACGCGGCAGCGAGGAATGCCTGTCCTGAGTGATCGACGGCGCTTTTGCGCCGCCCATCCTTTGCCTAAGCTAGGGAAGTCACGCGGCGCGCCCGCATGGCGGCCGCGGCCCGCGGCTGCCGGCCGGCCGTCCCAGCACCGCGCGGCCCCGACATGCCGATGTTCAAGCAGCAGCTTCGCCTGTGCACCAGCCGCGATGGCGTTCGCCTTGCCTACGCCATCACGGGCTGCGGCGCGCCGCTGGTCAAGGCGGCCAACTGGATGAGCCACCTGGAGTTCGACGTCGGCAGCCCGGTGTGGAGCCACATGATCACGGCGCTGTCCGCCACGCATACGCTGATCCGCTATGACGAACGCGGCTGCGGGCTCTCTGACCGGGAGATCGAGGACCTGTCCTTCGATGCCTGGCTGCGCGACCTGGAGACCATCGTCGACGCCACCGGGGTCAACCATTTTCCGCTGCTGGGTATCTCGCAGGGCGCATCGATTGCCGTCGCCTACGCGGTCGCGCATCCCGAGCGGGTCAGCCACCTGGTGCTGCATGGCGGCTACGCGCGCGGGCGCCTGAAGCGCGACAACCTGAGCCAGCGCCTGCTGGAAGAGGCCGAGCTGATGAACAAGCTCGCCGAGCTTGGCTGGGGCCAGGAGAACCCCGCCTTTCGCCAGTTCTTCACCACCCAGTTCATCCCCGGCGGCACGGCCGAGCAGCATGCATGGTTCAACGAGCTGGAGCGGGTCTCTACCTCGCCGCTGAACGCCGCACGCTTCATGCGCGTATTCAATGAGATCGACGTGGTGAAGCTGCTGCCGCGGGTATCGTGCCCGACGCTGGTGCTGCACGCGGTGCGCGATGCGCGTGTGCCGTTCGACGAAGGGCGCCTGATCGCCAGCGAGATTCCCGGCGCGCGCTTCGTGCCGCTGGAAAGCGGCAATCACCTGTTGCTGGAAACCGAGCCCGCATGGTTCCGCTGGCTGGACGAGGTGCGCGCGTTCCTGCCGGCTGGGGAGCCAGTGCGCGACCCAGCCTTCACCGCGCTGACCCGGCGCGAGCGCGATATCGTCGAACTGATCGCGCAGGGCCGCGACAACGCCCAGATTGCCGCCCACCTGGACCTGTGCGAGAAGACCGTGCGCAACCACATCACCAGCATCTTCGCCAAGCTGGAAGTGGAAAACCGCGCGCAGGCGATCGTGCTGGCGCGCAAGGCGGGCTTTGATCGCGCCGGCGCCTGAAATCGCGGACCGAGGCTGTGACGCGGCCGATACCTGCCAGCGTCCGATTCTCCCGCTATCCGCCCCCCTTGAAATCCGCGCGGGACAGCACTAATTATGGATTGCCCAGTCGTCGCGGCAACGCGGCGCTGCGTGTTTTCCGTTGGTTTGCAGCGGCCTGGCAGGAGACCAGGTGCACTAAATCAGGGTCCTGCGCCTCCCCGCTGCATAGAAGGAGGATCTAACCATGAGTGACTTCTTTTTCGGGACCGACCCGTTCAGTGAATTCGACCGGATGCAACGGCAGATGGCGAATCTCTTCGGCGGGTTTCCAACCAGCCTGCGCTCCGGGCGTTTCGGGGGGTTCCCTCCGCTGAATATCGGCACGACCGATGACTCGGTGGAGATCGTGGTGTTCGCGCCCGGCATCAAGACGGACCAGCTCGAGGTATCGATCGACAAGGGCCTGCTGACCATCAGCGGCGAGCGTGCCCAGGTGCAGCCGGAAGGCGCATCCGAGGTGCGTCCCTATGCGCAGGAGCGCTTCTTCGGCAGCTTCCGCCGCGTGATCGAATTGCCGCAGTCGGCCGATCCCGACAAGGTACAGGCACGCTATACCAACGGCTGCCTGTCGATCAGCGTAGGCAAGCGCGAAGTGTCGCGTCCGCGCGCGATCACCGTCAGCTAACGTGAGGAGGAAGCCATGAGCGATTCGAACCAGGTCGTCCAGCGCGACCAGAACACAAGCGGCCAAGGTGACCAGGGCGCCGTCGCGCAACGCCGCGCGGAAAGCCAGGCCATGACGCTGGTGCCCGCGGTCGATATCTACGAGACCTCCGCCGGGGTCACGCTGTGGGCGGATCTGCCCGGCGTGTCGCGCGAGAACCTCGAGGTCAACGTGCACGACAGCAGCCTGCGCATCGAAGGCGAAGCCGTCGTGCCGACGCCCGCGAGCCTGCGCGTGCAGCTTGCCGAGATTCGGCAGCCGCGCTATGCGCGTACGTTTACGCTCAGCCCGGATCTCGACGCTTCGCGCATCGAGGCCAATCTGCAGGACGGCGTGCTGAAGCTGACGATCCCGCGCAGGGAGGAAGCGAGGCCGCGGCGGATCGAGGTGTCGGTCGGCTGAGGCTGCGGGTGTGCTCCCCTCTCCCGCTTGCGGGAGAGGGGCAGGGGGTGAGGGCAGGCGGGTCAAAGGCTGAGGCTCGTGGGTTAATACCATTGGCCCCGCTTGATGTGGTTCCTTGCTAGCCCACCCCTCACCCCGGTCCCTCTCCCCCTGAGGGGAGAGGGAGTACACCTTGCTTAGGCTAGTTCGGGCGGCTTTGGTGCACCCTTACCCCTGGTTCACCAGCGTCCGCGCCTCCGTCACGTGCGTGCGATACGCTTCGAAGATCCGCCGCAGCGCTGCCTCCATCCCTATCCTCGGTTCCCACCCCAGCTCTTCGATCGTGTTGCCAATCTTCGGCACGCGGTGCTGCACGTCCTGGTAGCCCTTGCCGTAGAAGTCGCCCGATGAGGTCTCGATGATCCGCGTCTTGCGCGCTTCCTCCGCATATTCCGGATAGTCGGCCGCCATCTTCAGCATCATCTCGGCCAGCTCGCGCACCGAGTGGATATTGCCCGGGTTGCCGATGTTGTAGATCTTGCCGCTGGCCACGCCGTTGGGATTCTCGATGATGCGCATCAGCGCG